>CANFHS010000103.1 GCA_947446835.1 Bacteriovoracaceae bacterium | reverse complement strand
GCTGGTGGCCAAGGAGCGCGCCAGCGAGGCGGGCTACGTGGCCAAGCTGGCCGAGCTCGAGTCGGCACTGGTGCGACTGGCGCGGCTTGCGGGAACCCGATGAGCTCGCGCCGGGCGCTGCTGCTGGGTCCCCGGGTGGATTCGCCCGAGGTGCTGGCCGGGCTCCTGGCCGAAGCGGGCGCTCCGGTGGAAGGCCTCCGCGCGCCGTCCGCCGCCAGTTCGCCCCTCGTGGTGGGCGTGGACGGCGGGGTGGCGTTCTGGCGTGCGCTGGGCGTGACGCCGCGGGTGGCGGTCGGTGACTGGGACAGCCTGCCCGGAGGCGTCAAGGATCCGGCGCTGCAGGGCCTGCACCTGAGGATCGATCTTTCGCCCGACAAGGAACGCAGCGACCTGCACGCGGCGGTTCTGGCGGCGCTGGAGCAAGGCGCGACCGAGCTGGACTGCTTCGGCGTGCTCGGCGGGCGGGCCGATCACCATCTGGCCACGCTTCTGGATCTGGCCGAGGCCTCGGACCTGCCGCAGGTGGCGAGGATCGAGGCTTGGGACGCGCTGACCCGGGTGCTGTTTGCGGCACCTGCGCATGGGGAAACCCAGGTTCCGGCAGCGCCGGGAGCGCTGTTTTCGGTGTTTGCGCTGGGTGGCCCGGCGCGGCTCAGTGTGAGGGGTGCCCGTTACCCGCTTCAGTCCGATTGGCTGCAGCCTTCGTCGCGAGGCCTCAGTAATCGCGTGGGCGAGGGGATCGCGACTCTGCGCGTCGAGACTGGGCGTGTCGCCGTCCTGGTTCCCCGGGATTGACGGTCCTGGGTCGCCAAATCCCCAGGGTCTGGTTACACTAGGCAAGATGACCGAGTTCGAAGTTGCGCCCGACATCCGAAATGCGGCGCTTTGGCGCTTCGAAGAAAACCGCGGCCAGATCCTGGCCGACGTGGTGGACCGCACCTACCAGGACGTGCTGGAGCAGACGGGGCAAAAGCCCCTGGATCTGCCTTTGCTGGAGGCCCTGTACGCCGAGCGCCAGCGCCTGCGGCGCTTCAAGGCGAACGTCTTCACGCGCGAGCGCAAGAAGCGCGACCAGATCTTCTGGAACGGCACGCAGGCCCGGCTGATCCGTTCGCCCGGCGAGGTGGACCGTCGGGGTGTCCTGCGCAAGGTGCTGGAGCATTACCTGGAAGAGATCGGCGGCCATTTCAATCCGGGAGTCTACAGTCTGGCCACCCATGCCCTGCCGGTCGGCTTCAACTGGATGCTCAACGCGGCCAGCGCGGGCACGCTGAATCCCTGGCGCCAGAAGGCCCAGCTCCAGTCCAAGCTGCGCATCGTGGGCGAAGTTCCCATGCTGGAAGGCCTGGCCAAGAAGGGGACCATCCTGCTGGTCCCGACCCACCAGTCCAACCTGGACTCGGTGCTCATCGGGTACGTGATCCACCTGATGAACCTTCCGCCTTTCGCCTACGGCGCGGGCCTGAACCTGTTCTCCAACCCGCTGCTCAGCTTCTTCATGAGCCGCCTGGGCGCGTACACGGTCGATCGCAACAAGACCAACGAGATCTACAAGAGCGCCCTCAAGCACTACTCGACCCGCATCCTGCGGCAGGGCGTGCATTCCATCTTCTTCCCGGGCGGCGGCCGCTCGCGGTCGGGAGCCATCGAGCAGAAGGTGAAACTGGGTCTGCTCGGCACCGCGCTCGAGGCCCAGACCCTGAACCTGCGCGAAGGGCGCCCGAATCCGAACGTGTACGTCGTGCCGATGGTCACGAGCTACCACTTCGTGCTCGAGGCGGCTTCGCTCATTGATGACTACCTGCTGGAGCAGGGCAAGCACCGCTTCATCGCGCAGGAAGACGAGTCCTGGCAGGTCCGCAAGGTGCTGGGCTTCTTCTGGAAGTTCTTTGCCACCGAGTCGAGTGTCACCGTCCGGATCGGCAAGCCCATGGACGTGTTCGGCAACCTGGTGGATGAGGATGGCAACAGCCTGGGCCCCAACGGCACGCTCATCAATCCTTGCAAGTGGCTCACCACCCGGGGCGAGGTCAGGCCCGACGCGGCCCGCGATCGCGAGTACACCCGCGAGCTGGGCCAGAAGGTGGTGGAGCGCTTCCACCTGGACAACACCGTGCTGTCGTCGCACGCGGTGGCCTTCGCCCTCTTCGAGGCGCTCCGCAAGCATTACCCGGACCTGGACCTTTACCGCTTCATGCGCCTGCTGCAGCCCCAGCGCACGCTGGCCTACGGCGAATTCCTCCAGGAGGCCGAAAGCCTGCATCGCCGGCTGATCGAGCTTTCGGAGGCGGGCCGCCTGCACCTTTCCGACGAGCTGCAGACCTCGGACGTGCGGGCCTGGGTCCAGGACGGCATCCGGAACCTGGGCATCTTCCACGACAAGCCGGTGGTGAAGGTCGAGCAGGACACCATCTTCACCGAGGACATGAGCATTCTTTACTACTACCGCAACCGCCTGGCCGGTTACGGGCTATCGCTGAAAGGCGACCGAAATGACCGAAAAGGATTTCTGGCGTAAGTCCACCGTTGCCGTCATCGGCGCCGGGAACTGGGGCACGGTGCTGGCGCACCTGGTTTCGAAGAACTGCAACGAGGTGCGTTTCTGGACGCGCGAAGAGGAATCCGCGCGCTCGATGAACGCCACGCGATCCAACCCCAAGTACGCGCAGGACCTGCAGCTGGGCGGCAACGTGCGGGCCTACAATGACCCCGCGCGCGTCTTCGAAGGCGGAATCCAGGCGGTGATCTGGGCCCTGCCCAGCAAGGCGTGCCGGTCACAGGCCCGCGAGCTGGCGCACCTGTTCCAGGGCGACGAGGTCATCCTGCACGCCACCAAGGGCGTGGAGGATGGCTCGCTCAAGCGCGTCTCGGTCATCCTGCGCGAGGAGCTGCCGGCGGCGCGCATCGGCGTGATCAGCGGCCCGAACCTGGCCGACGAGGTGGCGCGCGGCGAGCCGGCGGCCACGGTCGTGGCTTCGGCTTTCGAAGAGGTGGTCGAGGCCGGCTGCGCGCTGTTGACCAACGAGATGTTCCGCGTTTACCCGCACACCGACGTGGTGGGCGTGGAGTGGGCGGGGGTCCTCAAGAACGTGCTGGCCATCGCGGCCGGCGCGCTGGACGCCCTGAAGCTGGGCTGGAACGCCCGGAGCGCGCTGATTTCGCGCGGCCTGGCCGAGATGGTCCGCTTTGGCACATTCCTGGGCGCGCAGGAGTCCACGTTCCTGGGCCTGGCCGGGGTGGGCGATCTGCTGGCCACCTGCTCAAGCCCCTTGTCGCGCAATTACCGCGTGGGCTTCGCACTGGGCGAAGGCCGCAAGCTGGAGCAGGTGCTGGAGGAGCTGGGCAGCACGGCCGAAGGCGTGCGGACCTGCCAGAGCGTGTGGGAGTTCGCCCGCAAGCGCGACATCTACATGCCCATCACGGAGGGCGTGTACGAGCTGCTCCAGGGCCAGCGGACCGTGCAGCAGATGCTGCACCACCTGATGACCCGCCCCATTCCGCACGCCTGAGGCAGAGGCCTCAGTTCGGGTACTTCAGGTAGTAGATGTCCGGAAGGTTCCGGCACTTCTCCTCGAGGTCCAGACCGTAGCCGATCAGGAACTGGTCGTCGACCAGGCGGCCCACGTACTTCACCGGAATCTCGACGACGCGCTTGGAGGCCTTGTCGAGCAGGGTGACGATCTCGACCGAGGCCGGGCCCGAAGCCTGCAGGCGGTCGTACAGGAAGCGCAGCGTGCGGCCGCTGTCGATGATTTCCTCGAGGATCAGCACGTGCTTTCCGCGGATATCGATGCCGATGTCCTTCAGGATGGTCACGGTGCCCGACGAAGTGCGCGCCTTGCCGTAGCTCGACAGGCGCACGAACTCGACCTCGTGCTCCACCGTCAGGTGGCGGGCCAGATCGGCGGCGAAGAGGATCGCGCCCTTGAGGACCGCGACCAGAAGCACGGACTTGCCTTCATAGTCCTTGTTGATCCGCGCGGCCAGTTCCTGGACCGAGGCGTCGATTTCGTGGCGCGAGAGGTACTTCTGGAAGTTCCGGTCATCGACCATCATGGCGAATCAGCCCTTCTGTGTTTCGGACTTCTCTTCTTTTTTTGCTTCTTTTTCTTCGTCGATCCGGCGGTACTTCGCCTCTTCCACGCCGGACAACGCGTCCTTGAAGTTCTTCATGGCCTTGCCCAGCGTGTTCCCGAGCTCGGGTAGACGGCGGGGGCCGAAGATGAGAAGGACGATGGCCAGGATGAGCAGGTGTTCGCCGGAAATTCCAAACATGGTCCAAAGGGTATACCGATCCCGTCTGGGCGTGTCAATTCAAGGGCTTGGGGCTCGAGGACTTGGGGCGCTCCTCGGAATCGCTTACGGAATGGCCGGAATCCAGGCCCGGGCCGACGCCATCCACCCGCGTGGCTGGAATGCCTACCAGCGGGTGACGGGGACGGATTCCGAAGAGGATCGGACGCACTGGGATCAGCTCTTCAACACGCGCTCCTACGTCTACGGAACCGAGCCGGCTGCTTTCGTGCGCGAGCAGGTGGAGCTGCTTCCGGTGGGCCGGGCGCTCGATCTGGCCATGGCCGAGGGGCGGAACGGCGTGTTCCTGGCCAAGAAGGGCTTCCGGGTGGACGGGGTCGACTACTCGGGCGTGGCGCTTCGCAAGGCCAAGAAGCTGGCCCGGTCGCATCATGTTTCGATCAACACCATCAACGCGGACCTGAACCACTATGTGATCCGGCCGGAAACCTATGACGTCATCCTCGACATCCACTTCCTGCTGAGGTCCCTGATTCCCCAGATCAAGCGGGGGCTGAGGAGCGGCGGGGTGGTGGTTTTCGAGAACCACACTCTCGAACAGCTCAGGAATCCCGGAGGCCAGGGGCTGCCCCGCGACACCCTGCTGGCTCCGGGGGAGCTCAGGGAGCTGTTCAAGGACTTCCAGATCCTGGTTTACCGTGAAACGAACGACGGCCGCACCGCCGTGGCCAGCCTGGTGGCCCGCAAGCCCTGAGGCTCAGGAGTGGCCGCGAGCCGAGGCGGAGGCCTTGAGCTGCGTTACCTGGCGACAGCTCTGGTGGAAACTGGAGATCCAGCGCTGCAGCTCGGACTGTTCGGCCTGGTAGGAGCCCAGCATGTCCAGGATGCGGTCGGGCAGGGGGGTCTCGCCACCCTTCAGTTCCTTGCGGTACCGGGCGTGGCGCACCGAGCTTGAGGCGATTTCGCGCTTGAAGCTCAGGGTCCGCGAGTGGATGCGCTCGATGATCTCGTCCTGCCGGTGCGCCTGGATCACGGCTTCGAGCTTGGCGCGCTGGCTTTCGGTGATGGCCAGCCCCGAGGCGTTCGAGGCGCGCTGGAGCAGGTAGTTTTCGTGGTTGGCCAGCCGCTCGCCCCACTCCGGGGTTCCCGGAAGGGCCCGCGCCTTGCCGATGAGGCGGGACTGACGGGAAGTCAGCTCCTGGTCCCGTTTCAGGAGACGGGAAAGGGCGGGCTTGAGGACTGGGTCTTGGCATTCGATTTCGGTGGCCCTGGCGGAACTCGCGCCGAGGATCAGCGCGAGGCCCGTCACGGCCATCGAAAGCTTCTTGAAACTTTCGATCATGTGCATTCCAACTCCACTTTTCGTGACCCAAGTGCAAGAGCAAAAAACGGGCCTGTCAGACGCGGCGCGAAAACGCCCAGGATTGGCTCCCATGGCCGAAAGCGAGGCTTCGGGTGTCGGATTCTGGAGGCCTGTCGAATGTTTGGACACCGATTACGACTTCGTGAGTCGTAATTAGGTTCTCGAAAAGACGCTGGAATGTGGCGAAAAGTGCAGTTAGAAAAGGGCCAGTCCAAACTCTTACTTTTTAGGTGCGCTGAATGTCATCCAACGATGGTTCGCCCATGAAAAAGTTGGGCATTCTCGCTGCGGCGCTGCTGATTCCTGTGATCGGCTACGCAGTGGTGACGATGTTCCCCAACTCCTCCAACCAAGGTTATGCTCCGGAGCAACCGATTCCGTTCAGCCACAAGCTGCATGCGGGTCAGTACAAGATGGCATGCCTCTATTGCCATGGCAGCGCCGAGAAGTCGGCCCACGCCGGGGTTCCCTCCCTCAATGTGTGCATGAACTGCCACAAAGTGGTGAAGACGGACTCGCCCTGGATCAAGCAGATCACCCAGGCCTACAACGAAGGCCGGCCGATCGAATGGGTGAGGATCCACGAGCTTCCGGACCATGCCCACTTCGTGCACAGCCGTCACATCACGGCTGGGGTCTCCTGCCAGACCTGCCACGGCCCCATCCAGGAGATGGACCGGGTTTCCCAGGTTTCGCCCCTGAACATGGGCTGGTGCATGTCGTGTCACCGCGGCCAGACCACTCCCAGCAACGTGCTTCGCGCCTACCATCCTGACCTGAAGGATCCGCGCGGCCATCAGGTGGCTTCCGTCAACTGCACCACCTGCCACTACTGAGTTCAACCGAGATGACCATGGACAATCAGACTCCCCAGAATTTCGTTCCGCCGCGTCATTGGCTCGCTCCCGAGGAGCTGAATCCCGCCTACTGGGCGGATTCCAGAAACCTCGAAAAGCGCGGGCAGGAGTTCCACGACAAGCCGGTGGAATCCATCGCCTTGATCGACAAGATCGACACCCAGGGCCTGGCTCGCCGCGAGTTCCTGGGCATCATGGGCGCATCGATGGCGATGGCGGGCTTTGCCTGCGCACGCAAGCCGGTGCACAAGATCATCCCTTACGTGGTCAAGCCGGATGAAGTGACTCCGGGTGTGGCCAACTATTACGCCTCCAGCGATCCCGAGACCGGCATGGGCCTTCTGGTGAAGGTCCGCGAAGGTCGCCCCGTGAAGCTGGAAGGCAACCCGGATCACCCGGTCAACCGCGGCCGCCTTTCGGCGCGCCAGCAGTCGGCCGTGCTGGACCTGTACGATCCCGAGCGCCTGCAGGAGCCCGCTTCGCGGTCCCGCACCCTGGGAACCCAGGCCAAGCTGGGCTGGAAGGAAGTGGACACCCAGGTGGCCGCCAAGCTGCGGTCCGCTGGCCAGGGCAAAGTGCGCATCCTTTCGGGTGCCGTGCATTCGGACTCGACCCGTCGCCTGACCCAGGAATTCCTGGCCGCGTTCGGCGCGGGCGCGCAGTCCGTTGAATTCGAGCCCCTGTCCCTGGACGAGATCCTGGAAGGCCAGGAAGCCAGCTACGGCACCGCCGTCACTCCGGTCTACCGCTTTGACGCGGCCGAAGTGGTGGTGTCGATCGGCGCCGACTTCCTGGGCACCTGGCCGGAATCGGTCGGGCACGCCCAGCAGTGGGCCCAGCTCCGCAAGCTGGAGTCCAAGAAGGCCGCCTCCGAGAAGATGTCCAAGCTCTTCGTCTTTGAAGGCGTGATGAGCTTGACCGGCGCCAACGCCGACGTCCGTACCCCGGTCCGTCCGGGCGACGAGCTCAAGGTGGCCATGGCCCTGGCGCACGAGCTGATCATCCGCCAGGGGCGTTCACGCTTCGCCGCGGACAGCGCGGTCCGCGCCGCGCTCGAAAGCTACAAGCCCGAGGCGGTGGCCAAGGAGTTCGGATGCACGGCCGCGTGCTTCACCCAGGCTGCCGAAGCGCTCTGGAGCGCCAAAGGCAAAGGCCTGGTGGTGGCCGGTGGCACCCAGTCCAAGTCGGAAAACGCCGTGGCGGTTCAGGCGGTGGTCAACCTCCTGAACTCGGCTCTCGAAAACGAAGGCTCGACGGTCGACGGCACTGCCGCCCCGGTGCAGCGTCCCTCGACGGGCTTTGGCGGCATGGCCAAGCTCATCGCGGACCTGAACGCGGGTCTGGTGGATGTGCTGATCATCCATCGCGCCAACCCGATGTACGCCCTGCCGGCTTCGGCGGGCTTTGCCCAGGCGGTCAAGAAGGCCGGCCTCGTGATCCAGGTCACTGACCGCGAGAACGAGACCTCGGCGGTGGCCGATATGCTCCTGCCGGATCATCACGCCCTGGAAAACTGGGGTGATGCCCGCATCCGCAAGGGCGTTTACAGCCTGCAGCAGCCGACCCTGGCTCCGATCTTCGCATCACGCAGCTTCCAGGACTCGCTTCTGGCGTGGATCGGCGCGGCCCAGCTCAAGGCCTCGGGCCTGGCGGCCCGCGTGGCTGCGGCCCCGGCCGAGAATACCTGGCACGACTATGTGGTCGCCAACTGGAAAGAGACCGTGTTCCCGCTCGCGGGTGCCGGAGGCTCGTTCCAGACGTTCTGGGAAACCTCGCTCCGCGACGGTCTTTTCGTCCAGAAGAGTGTCGTGGGCGCCAAGCCCCAGGCACGTTCCTTCCGCTCGGCCTCGCT
>CANFHS010000102.1 GCA_947446835.1 Bacteriovoracaceae bacterium | reverse complement strand
TGGGCTACCGCCCGCTCGTGAACCCGTTCGTGCTGAACAGCCTGGTGCTTTTCTCCCTTCTGACCCTGGTCGGAGTGGTTGTGCGGCGCACGGTCAGCCCGGCGGCAGGCTACGCCGCCATGGGCCTGGTCCTGAGCTACCCGATCGTGAGCATTTCGGCCTCCTCCGGAGGCTTTGACCTGTTTTCGCTCTTGTTCTTCTGCCTGAGCGTCGTGGCGCTTTATCGCCAGATGCAAAAGCCCTCGGATCTGGACCTGGCGTTCCTGTGGATGACCCTCCTGATGTTTGCCAACATCCGCTACGAATCCATCGTGCACCTGTTCCTGGCGAGCGCAGCCCTGCTCGCCTTCCGGAAACTGGACCGTTCCCAGTTCCGGGGTGCGATCCATCTTTTTGCCCTGACCCCGTTTTTCCTGCTTCCCATGATCCTGCAGCGCCAGCTCACGGCCAACGCCTGGGAAACCGACCCGGGCGTCGAGCCATTCAGCCTGGGGCACCTGTGGAACCACCTGCAGACGCTCCTGTCCTCCCAGCTGCGCTTGGACTGGTTCTTGCCCTACGCCAACCTCCTGAACCTGCTTTCGCTCGCGGTGCTGGTGCTCCTGGCCGTGGGCCTCGCACGTCGGCAGATCCGCTGGAAGGAGCCGTTCCAGGCGCAGTTCAGCCTTGCTCTGCTGGTGATGTTCCTGGTCGGAACAGCCGTCTTCCTGGCGCACCACATGGGTCTCTACGACCACCCCACCCAGGCCCGCTTCTTCCTGATCTTCTCCATGGCAGGCGCCCTGGGGCCCGTGTTGCTCCGCAAGTTCAGGCCGGACCTGCTCGGGGACCGAGGCCTGGGCTTCCTGGCCCTGGCCATGCTCCTGCTCTACCATCCGGTGGCCGTGCAGGGGCGCTTCATCAACACGCTCACCTTGAACCGCGAGACGAGTCTCTGCATCGAGGCCTTGAAGCGGCAGAACGAGCCCAAGCTTCTGGTCATCGCCGACCGTCCGGGGCAGTACGCTTCGCTGGGCTATGGGGCCGTGGATTTCGGCTACGCCAATCTGGGCTCGAACCGCGAAGGGCTGATGCTCGAGCTCAGGCGCAAGCTCTTCCAGCAGATCCTGGTCTTCCAGAAGATCCACTATCAGACCCAGGAGCCCGTGGCTTCAAACCGCCTGGATGCGGGTTATCGGCTGGAAACCGTGTCCGAGGCGCAGGTCACGGCCAATGAATTTCTCAGGGTTTCGCGCGTCGTGTTCTGAGGGCCTCGGCCCTGAACAAGGGCACGCCGATGCCGAACCAGAGCAGGACTCCGAAGGCGCCCAAGGCCAGGGAGAGCGGCAGGTAGTCCGGCCGGTACTCCAGTCGGGCGGCACCCCGGGCCGAGCGAACGGTTCCCTGGATCAGGCCGGAAAGTGATGGCTCCACTTCGAGCATTTCCTGGCCTTCAGTGACCACCCAGCCTCCGAGCCAGTTCTGGTTCAGCTCCAGCGTGAAGGGGCGGTTCGAGGGCGAGGACCAGGAGACCCGGATCTCGCCGGGCACCACGCGGTCCAGATGCACTTCGGCAGGCTCGCCCGGGTCGACCGCATAGGCTTCGCCCCGGTAGCCCGGCTGGCCCATGGCCTTGACCTGGGTGGGAAGCGCCACGGGTTCGTAGGTGTCGACCGCGCCCTGGCCGCCCTGGAAATAGTGATCCGGCTTGGGCGCCCAAGGCACTGTGCGGTCCCAGCGGGATTCGGTGATGAGCGACTGCGTCCACGCCGGGCGCGAGGCCAGGCGGTAGATCTCGGCGACCGGAAAATTGCGCACCCCGATGGATTCAAGGACCAGGACGCCGGAAATAATCCAGGCCAGCCTGGGTTTTTTCCTGAACCACACGGCCAAGGCCTGCGCGGTGAGCACGCAAAGGCTCAGGTGCATCAGCACGAACACCCGGCTCTGGACGCGCAGGTTCTTCAGGATGGGCAGCTTCTCGAAAAGCGACCAGGGGTTGAAGCGGCCGCCCCAGCCCGCGCCCACCCAGAAAAAGAGCGCCGTCAGGAGCAGCAGCGCCCGGTGACGCCGGGTAAAGCCCCGCCTCAGCGTCGAGCCCAGCACGAGCAGCGCGCCCAGCCAGCCCACGTAGCAGCCGTACTCGTGGTAGCGGAGCGGCGTTGCGAAGGGATTGGGCTTCAGGGGGCTCTGGAAGGGGTCAAAGAAGTAGTCCAGAAGTGCCTGCAGCGGGATATTGGCGGGGATCAGCCAGGTTTCGCGGGTCCGGAACTGCGAGAGCAGCGGAAGAAGCTTCAAGGAAGACAAGAGCAGGAACACGAAGGCGGACAGGGCTGCCGCCGTCAGCGTGGTGCCGACCGGGGGCGCTTCGGCATCGCGCCAGCGGCACCAGCCCGAGGCCAGGCAAGCCAGGGTCAGCAAGGCACCCAGTCCGAAAGCGTACATGCCGCCGTCGAGCAGGAAGAACGCCAGGATGGAAAAGTAGCCGAACAGCCTGCGCGGCTGGCGCGGTCTTCTCAGGCAGTGCAGGATCCAGGGCATGAGCTGAAGCGAACCGAAGGCGATGTGGCCTTCGGCAAAATGGAGTCCAAACCAGCTTCCGTTGATCCAGAGTGCCGCTCCCACCAGGCTTGCCGCATGTCCCAGGCCCTGCGATCGCAGCAGCCGGGCCATGCCCCAGGCGCCCAGGCCCGCCAGGATCATCAGCGAGGCCAGATTGGCCCAAGGTCCGGGCAAAAGCACATCCACCAGCAGCAGCGGCGAAAACACGCGGCTCTGCGGGTTGGCCAGCAGGTCCATGCCGCCTTTCACCCACGGATCCTGCAGCGGCCACTTGCCGAACGAGACCAGGCTGGAGCGCACCACCAGGCTGAGCGAGTTGAAGTAGTCCCAGTCGTAGCCGATGGGGCTGCCTCCCTTGAGCAGCGGAGTCGCGAAGGCCAGGCAGGTGATGAGCAGGATCGGAATCAGCACATCCGGATTCTCCCATAGAAGCGGCGGCTTGGGCAGGTTACCCTTTTCTGGATGAGGCTCCTGCTCGCCTTCCTCCTTTTATTGGCCATGACGGCTGGCGCCGAGGCCGCTCCGCCTGGCGCGTCGACGCCGGTTTCGGCGGTGATGGAGCGCACCCAGGCTGAGCCCGAGCTTTCGGTCAGGAAGCTTTCCCAGACGGGCTACCGCCTGGAGGGCGCTTTCCTGATCCGGCTTCTCAGGCCCGAGTGGAGCCTGGTTTACCGCAACGAGTCCCTGAGGGCCGACCCGGGGGGCCAGGTCCGGATCCCGTTTTCGGTCCCCAGGCCCGGCAAGTACCTCCTCAAGCTCAATGCAGTGAGTCCTTACGGCGAGGTCCTGGCCGAAACCCTGACCCTCGAAATCACCCCCGAGGCGTGGGCCCGGAAGGTGGCCGACTTCGAGTCAGGCGGGGGCGGTTTCCGGCTTGAGCCCGGGCTTGGAATTTCGTTCCTGGATTACCGGCAGACCGGTTTTGCCGATTATTCGGCCCTGAACCTCACCGGCAGGCTGGGCGCCACGCTTGATCTTCAGCCCGGCAGCTGGAGCCTCCAGGGCGACCTCTTTGCCACGCTCCTTCCGGTTTCGCGGAACCAGGAGGCCGTCCTGCGTTTCATCGGGGTCGATGCTCTCGCGGGATACCGGCCTCTCTGGCTTCAAAGCCCCTGGAAGCTCCTGGTCTCGGGTGGCGTTCATTACACCACGACTGCCGTGAGCGCTCCGAGTCCGTCCCAGGCCCTGGGGTTCGTGAACCTGGCAGGTCCCCAGCTCCTGCCCTCGCTCCAGAAGGCGCTGCCTTCGGGCGATGAGCTGCGCGGCTCCGTGAAGTGGGCCCTCATCACCGACAAGCTTTCGGTCCTGGCCCTGTCGAACCGGGAGCTGGCCCTGGGGCTCGGCTACACGCGCAGGCGTCCGGGCTCGCGGCCCTGGGCGCTGTCGCTCGACCTCACCGACCTGCGGATCGCGCTCTCGGGATCCCAGGTCATTGCAAAATCCGCGAGCCTGGGCTTTTCGCTTTTCTACTGATCGTTTAGAGTGGGCGCGCGTCAAGAACGGTCACCTGGAGGTCGCGTGGAAACCCAAATACCGGAGCAGATCCGGCCCGATCAGGAAAATCCCCTCCACTCCGTGGACGCGCTCCTGCAAGCCTGGCCCGCCATGAGCGCCGCCGAACGCAGCCTGGCCTTCCACGGCCTGCAGCGTTCGGACGCCGAGGACCTGTTCCTGGCCATGGGAGCTGCCGACCAGGCCGAAGTGCTCCACGAGATCTCGCCCGTCGAGAAGCGGACCTGGATCCGGCTGCTGGCGCCCGACGATGCGGCCGACCTGCTTCAGGAGCTGAACTTCGAGGAGCGCTCCTGGATGCTGGCGCTCCTGGACGACATCACCCGGCGCGAGGTGACCGCCCTGATGGCCTACGCCGAGGACGAGGCGGGTGGCCTGATGAACTCCCGCTTTGTCCGGCTTCGTCCCGAGATGGAGGTCGACGAGGCCATCACCTACCTGCGCCAGCAGGCCAAGACCCACGTCGAGACCATCTATTACGCCTATGTCCTGGACTCCGAGCAGAAGCTGCTCGGGGTGGCCTCGTTCCGCCAGATCTTCTCGGCGCCGCCGGATCGCCGCGTGCGCGAAATCATGGAGACTGATCTCAAGGTCATCCCGGACGACATGGACCAGGAGGAAGTGTCGCGCATCTTTTCGCAGAACGACCTGACCGCCATGCCCGTGGTGGATGCCGAAGGCCACATGAAGGGCATCGTCACGGTCGACGACATCGTGACCGTCGTCCAGGAAGAGGCCACCGAGGACTTCCAGAAGATGGGCGGTACCGAGGCCTTGGACGCGCCCTATTTCCAGATCTCTTTCCTGGAAATGATCCGCAAGCGCGCGGGTTGGCTCACCATCCTGTTCGTGGGCGAAATGTTCACGGCCACCGCCATGGGCTACTTCTCCAAGGAAATCGAGCGCGCCGTGGTGCTGGCGCTCTTCATCCCGCTCATCATCTCCAGTGGTGGAAACTCGGGCTCCCAGGCCACGACCCTCATCATCCGAGCCATGGCGCTGGGCGAGGTCAGGATCAAGGACTGGTGGCGGGTGTTCATGCGCGAGTGCGCCTCCGGCATCACCCTGGGCGCGATCCTGGGCTTGATCGGCCTGCTGCGCATCCTGATCTGGCCCGCGCGGAAGACGCTTTACGGCGACCACTACGCGCTGGTCGCGGCTTCGGTCTCGGCAAGCCTCGTGGGCGTGGTGCTGTGGGGAACCCTGGCAGGTTCCATGCTTCCCTTCCTGCTGCGGAAACTTGGCTTTGACCCGGCCAGCGCCTCGGCGCCGTTTGTGGCCACGATCGTCGACGTGACCGGACTGATCATCTACTTCTCGGTGGCAAGCCTCATCCTGGGCGGGACGCTGCTCTAGGCCCGCCGGCGGTCACCCATCGAGGCGTTACTCGAACTCCTGGCAGCCCGGGCTCGGACGGTAAACGCCGGCTCCCTGCTGGAAGACGAGCTCGGCTCCCTTGTGGCCGGTCACGAGCACCAGGGCGCCCGCTGAAATGCCCAGCGCGGCAGCCACCCAGCCCCAGCGCCTGAGCCGCAGGCTGACCAGTTCTCCCACCAGGGCGGCCGTGGCCACGTAGGTGGTCCACTCGGCCCACTCGCTGTGGCGATGGGTGGCGGTCGGGTCGCAGATCAGGCGGTTCACCACGTCCTCGGCGCCTTCACCTGTCCAGAGCGAAACCCAGGCCGCCACGACCCCAAGCAGCAGGTTCAGCCGGGCCGCATTGCTGAGGAACGGAAAGCGCCGCTCCAGGGCCGGAATGAGCGCCAAGGCGCGCAGTCCTGCTGCCACCGCCAGCAGCGCCACCGTGAAGTGAACCACGGGCGGATGCAGCAGCTCGGTACGCCAGAGGCTCGGGATGGGAGTCGCCGTGGGAGTCGCCATGGACGCGGCCCCTTACTCCAGGATCTCGACTTCCTTGGGCTGCAAGCGCTTGCCCTTCTTGTCGGCAGTCACTTTCACCTTCATGCCCACCTGGAGCTCCTTGAAGTCCACGGGCGACCCTTTGCGGAACACCGAGGTGTAGGAGTCGAAGTAGTACTCGTGCTTCTGCCCCTGGGCTTCGACGTAGATTTCCTTCTTCTCGGCAACGATCTTGGCCACCTGTCCCTCCACAATGGAGGTGGCGGCAAAGGCCGGAACGGAGGCCAGCAGGGCAACGGCGGTCAGCAGGAACGAGTGTTTCATGCCCCGACCCTACCCCAGGAACACGGCCGGGGCGAGGGGGGGATCGTGGACGAGTGTGCGCCAAAGTGCGATGATCCGGGGCGCATGTGGCGTATTTTCTCCAATTTGTGCCCCCGTTGCCGCCGAGGAAAGATCTTCACGGGTTTTTACGCGATGAACGAAAAATGTCCTGCCTGCGGCCATCGTTTTGGGCGGGAGGAGGGGTTTTTCCTGGGCGCCATGGTGTTCAGCTACGTGCTGGGCATTTTTTCGATGTTACCGACGCTGGTGGCCCTGGTTTTCTTCCTGGACGCATCCCTGCCCGCCATCGTGGGCTTGCCCGTGCTCCAGGTCCTGGCCATGAATCCGGTGCTGTTCCGGTTCTCGCGACTGGCGTGGATCCAGCTGGCCGACCAGATCGATGACCGGGAGTGATGCGCGCAAAATGATGCGGGATGAATGAGTTTTAATCCTGCTTTCATGCGGCTTTAACCCACCGTCCCTTAGTCTGGTTTCATGAAACTGAATCAGACCGGTTGGATGGCACTGGGGATGGCGGGTTTGCTGGCTGCGGGAGGTTCGCCTTCCACTTGGGCATTGCCACCGCCTTCGAATCCCAATGTCTTTGTCGAGACCTCGCGTCAGGTGGTGCCGTCGGTGGTGAACATCTTCACGTTCGCCAATCCCCGGTCGCGCCAGTTCCGCGGGGCGCCGGACGAGTTCTTCCGCCACTTTTTCGGGGTGGACCCTGAGGGCGATGTCGGGATGGCTCCGCGGGGACGGCCCGGGCCCCGCTCGGGCCAGGCGGGCCTCCAGCCGGTCTCGCTCGGCACGGGCTTTGTCATCGACTCGAGCGGCCTCATCCTGACGAACAATCACGTCATCGCCAACGCGGACGAGATCAAGGTCAAGTTCACCGAGAATCCCGCGGAAGAGCCGGTGACGGCCAAGAAGGTGGGGGCCGATCCGGAGCTCGATGTGGCGGTCCTTCAGGTCAAGGGCGTCAAGGACCTGAAGGCCTTGAACCTGGGCAACTCCGACTCCCTCGACGTGGGCGAGTACGTGATGGCCGTGGGCAATCCCTTCGGCCAAGGCCACTCGGTGACCCATGGAATCATCTCGGCCAAGGGGCGTATTTCTCCTGATATGCCTTTGGCCAGCTACCTCCAGACCGATGCTCCCATCAATCCGGGCAACTCGGGGGGACCGCTCGTGAATCTCAAGGGCGACGTGATCGGCATCAACAACGCCATCGACGCGCGCGCGCAGGGCATCGGCTTTGCCATTCCCATCAACAGCGTCAAAGCCGTGCTGGGTCAGCTCAAGGACAAGGGCAAGGTGTCGCGCGGGTACCTGGGAATCCAGATCGAGCCGATGCGTCGCGAGATCGCCAAGCAACTGGGAGTGCCCGAGGACACCGAAGGCGCGCTGGTCGGACGTGCGGATCTGGGTGGACCCGCGTTCCAGGCCGGAATCCGGCCCTATGACGTGATCCTCGAAATTGCCGGCAAAAAGGTGCGAAATCCGTCGGAGCTCGTCGCTGCGGTTGCGGGAACTCCCGCTGGCGAAAAGGTCGAGATCAAGGTGCGTCGCGGAGGCGACGTTCAGCAGCTTCGCGTGAAGCTCGGCGACCGGCCGAGCAGCTGATTCCTCCCCCACACCAGGAGCCCGCGCTCCTGGAGTTCCACCGGTCTTGAAATCGTCCTCAAGGCCAGTGCTGACGCCTCGTTCGGGCCCCCTCCGGACGAGGCGTCGCTCTTTGACGCAGAGCGTTTAGTGGGTCGCGACACACCCCTGAAACGCGCGTCATTTGATGATTGAACCATTGATTCGGGGAGTTAGCGTTTGATGCGACGCAAACATGGCACCCCAACCTATTGGGGGTTCAAAAAACTGGGCCCCTATAGATTGACAATGAGGTCCGGTGGTTTAACTTCAGGGTTAGAAGTTTGCAGTCATGTGAGCAGGAATTCGGTGAGAGGGAGACCGGGAAGGTCTCAAAACCGGTCCTGACTCTGTCAAGCAGGTTCATCACTCTTTTTTCGGACCCTTTTGGGTCTGAGGGAATTCTTTTTCCCTGAAGGAAGAGTTCGTTCTCAAAGAGATTTGGGGGAGTTTGTAATGCAGGTCGTCAAGCGAGATGGCAGTCGTGAGTCCGTTAAGATCGAAAAGATTCTTCATGCCGTGAACCGGGCTTGCCGGGGCATCCATGGCGTGGAGGCCCTGGAAGTGGCCAAGCGGACC
>CANFHS010000101.1 GCA_947446835.1 Bacteriovoracaceae bacterium | reverse complement strand
CAGAAGTCGCGGACCAGCCCGGGCAGGCCCAGCTTGTTGCCGGTCTCGGGGTCGAGCCACTTCAGCCCGGCTCCCTGGAGGTCGACCGCGCGCACCAGCTTGCCCCGCGCACCCAGGCAGGATTCCACCTCTTCGACCTCCAGGCGGAGGCCATCGACCAGCCGAAGGCGCCGGGGGACGCGGGCCACGACTGCCTCGCGCTTCATGCGGTTGATTTCCTCGCCCAGCTGCCGGCTACGGGCCAGGGCCGACCAGCGCGGCCAGTGGTCCTTGATGGTGGGCACGGCCGAAATCATCAGGAAAACGATGACCGTCGCGGCAATCCAGAGCTTGCGCTTCCGATGGTGCCGGCGCTCGATCTTTTCCCAGAGCTCGTAATGCTCCCACTCCGCCTGGCTCCAGCGTTTCTCGGCTACATCGGTCTCATGAATTGGAACCATTCAGCACCTCCGAGCAAGAAATAACACAGCCCACCCAGCACCAGGAATGGCCCATAGGGGATGGCCACGCCGAGGATATCTCGCTTGCGGCTGAAAAGGGCCCAGAGAATTCCCACCACGCTCCCGGCCACCGAGCTGATCAGCACCGTGATGAGCACTCCCCATACCCCCGTGAACGCTCCGATCATGGCCAGAAGCTTGACATCCCCGCCCCCGAGCCCGACCTTGCCGGTCGCCCGGGAATAGGCCCAAGCCAGCAGGAAGAACGACAGGAAGCCCACCGCCGCGCCGGCCCCCGCTCCCACCCAGCCCAGCTCCGGGTCCCAACCCGCCGTGACCAGGCCAAGCACCAGGCCGCCCAGCGAAAAGCGATCCGGGATGATCCGGTGGTCCAGGTCGATGAACGTGGTGGCCAGCAGGATCGTGACGAACGGCCAGTAGCGGGCAAACAGGAGCCACGGGGGGCCTTCCACGCGGTCCAGCACCGCCAGATAAAGGACAGCGCTCAGGATCTCGACCACGGGATAGCGCACCGAAATCGGAAGCCGGCAGGAGCGGCACCGCGCTCGCAGCAAGAGCCAGGACAGCACCGGGATGTTTTCCCACCAGGCAAGCTGCGCATGGCACCGGGGACAGCGGCTGCGAGGACGGACGATCGAACCTCCCACCGGAATCCGCGCAATGAGCACGTTGGTGAAGCTGCCCACCACCAGACCCAGCAGGACAGCGAACAGGCGCGGCTCCATCAGACCGACTCCTTGGTCCTGACCAGGACGGAGGCCGCCAGGATCGCGATCCCGATCCAGAGGCCGGCGTAAAGCGCCGTCCAGACCAGCAGGGAGCCCCCGACCGGCAGGTCGTAGGTGACCTTGTCCTTGAGGTTGAAGACCTCGAAGTTGGCCATGCCATGACCGACCAGGGCCGCCAGGGTCTTCAGGCCCGGAGAAGTGGACCGCGCCGCGATGGCCTGGAGCTCGGAAACGTTGTTGCCCACCAGATAGCACCCCAGCGCCAGCAGCGCCGACACGGCGGTGCTGGAATAGGCGGAAAACGCCATGGCCAAGGCCGCTGCGACCCACCCCTGCAGCAGGAGCAGGAAGAGCGCAGCCCCGAGCGCGCCTCCGAGCCGCGCCAGCAGCAGCGAGGCCTTCAGGTCGGCGAGCCCGGCGTAAAGAAGAAGGAAAACCCCGCAAAGCAGGGCCCAGTTGACCGCCACGGCCAGAGCCACGCCCAGGTACTTGCCCGCCAGGAACTGCGGGCGGGACACCGGGTGCGACAGGGCCACATGGATGGTCCTGCGTTCGAATTCGCGATTCAGCACCGATGCGCCCAGGAAGATGCCCAAAAGCGCGCACGACAGGTTCGTGGCCGAAACCCCCACGTCGAGCACGACCCGGTCCGCGTTCACGAATCCCAGCTGCGAGGCCAGCAACGCAAGACCCAGCAGCAGGACCGCGATCAGCATCACATTATAAAGGACACGATCGCGGAGGATTTCCAGGAACGTGACCCGGGCCACCGCACGGGCAACCGGCCAGGAGGAGGGTTTCATGTGCGCCCCACCTCACCCAGGAGCTCTTCCAGCGACGGCCGGAGGGGCACGACCGAAACCACCTTGCCCCCCTTCGCGATCAGGCCTGAAAGCACGGCGTTCAGATCGGCACCCGGCTCGGCGATGACCCGGACGCCATCGGGAAGCTCGCGCGCCCCGGCAATGCCAGGAGCACCCGCGATACCGGCGACAGGCAGCCCGTTCACGATGATTTCGGTCCGCGCATCGCGCCCCTGGAGGAAGCCCGACACCGGGCCCGCCGTGGCAATCCGTCCCCGGGAAAGGAGCGCCACCTGGTCGCAGATGGCCTCGACGTCGGGGATGACGTGGGTGCTGAAGAAGAGGGTCTTGCCTTCGGCCGCCAGGTGCAGCATCAGCTCGCGGATCTCCTTGCGACCCAGCGGATCCAGGCCGCTCATCGGCTCGTCGAGCACCAGGAACTCCGGATCATGCAGGATGGCCTGGGCCAGCCCGATGCGCTGGAGCATGCCCTTGGAGTAGCGCTTCAGCTCCAGGCGGGCGGCTTCACGGAGGTTCACCTGCTCCAGCACCTGGTCGATGCGGGCGCGCAAGGGCGCCCCCGAAAGTCCCGACAGCGCCCCGAAGTACTGGAGCAACGACTCCCCGGTGAGATGATCATGGAAGTAAGGCCGCTCGGGCAGGTAACCGATGCGGGCCCGGGCCTCGCGGTGGCGCACATCCATGCCACCCAGCCGGAGAGTGCCCGACCGCGGACGACGCAGACCGACGATCAGCTGGATCAGGGTGGTCTTGCCCGCGCCGTTGGCACCCAGGAATCCGAAGATGGAACGTTCCGGAACGGTCAGGTCGATTCCCTTGAGCACCTCGGTCTGCTTCATCCAGAAGCCGACCCGGAAGGACTGCTCGACATTCCTGATCTCCAGCAAGGGCCGCATACGCAAGGATCCTAGCCCACTCCGAACACTTTCACGAGAGGCGTGGTGGTTTCGATCCGGCCGGTGGCAGGATTGAAGTCCAGGCGCCCTCCCATCGGGTCCCGCTCGGGCACCGAAGCACCGGAACGGAACTCGGTCCAGGCGCGCTCGAGCGTTCCCCGCTCGCGACGCACTTTGCGCGCCAGCAGGTACTCCGAAAACGCCTGGTTCACCTTCCAGAGCTCCGCATGCACAGCGAGCATGTTCCTTTTCTGGACCATCTTCTCGCGCTCAGGGCCTTCCTGCGTGGTGGGAATCAGGAACCCCAGGATGCGGAGACCCGCCTCGTACACGCCACCGGGCTGCTGAAACCGGTCAGCCAAGGGGCGAAGATAAGCCGGTGCGCGGGGCAGCTCGGCCGCCTCGCGGAACGCGGCCCCTGCCCGAGGAAGATCCTCGAGTTCGAACAGGTACAGGTAAGCGATGATCACCGGAAGCGACCAGGCCCCTTTCCAGAACCTTTCCTGGAACGAGGCAGGCATGCCGGGCAGGACCGTCTTGCGCCATTCGTTGGCCCGCTCGGCCAGCGCCAGGCCGCCACGTGGATCCTGCCGGACCACGCTCAGGAAGAGCGCGCCGTTCTGGTGAAGCTCGAAGAACGCCGGATCCAGCCGGGAAGCCAGGTCGAGCCAAGCGGCTGACGCATCAAATTTTCCGGAAGCGGACGAGGCCGCAGGGTCCTCCAGGAATGCACGGACCAGCAGCCCATCCACGGCCGACTGCACGTGACCCAAGGTCAGGACCCGGAAGGCCTCGGGAGTCCAGCGGAACGCCTGCTCGTCCGCGCGCGAGGCCCGGGCCGCCGAGGGCCCACTCTGCAGATCGCGCACCCGCCCGACCGCGACCGACTGCACCGACAGCAACGTCGCCGCAGCGAGAAGCCCCGCCAGCACCCGGTGTGTGTCAGTGCCGACACGCCCGAAAAGTTTTCGAGGTCTCGCGACCGGAGCTTTGCTCGTCACAGACCCAGAAGTTACCGAAAGTCACCGGGAATCGAAAGCATTTGCGCCACGAATTTCATCTGTTACACTTTAAGTACCAACACCCACGATTGATCGCGGTACGTTTTCTGAGATTTCATTCCTGGGCGGAGGATATGCAGTATGCGACGGACCTAGAAAGGGAACGTATGTTCAACAAATTCATGCGGAAGAGCTTTGGTCGGAACGAAGGCTTCACCCTCGTTGAGCTGATGGTGGTGGTAGCCATCATCGGTATCTTGGCCGCAGTGGCCATCCCGAACTACCAGAAATACCAGGCTCGCGCGCGACAGAGCGAGGCGAAGGTGATGCTGGCCTCGGCCTACACGGCCGAACAGTCGTTCTTCGCGGAATCCGGAACCTACACCGGTTGCCTGAGGAACATCGGGTTTGACAACTCTTCGGGAGCGAAGAAGTACTACTCGGTGGGCTTCTCCACCCAGGTTGCCACCGGCGTGAGCTGCGGCCCCGCCCAGAACCAGGCCACCTGCAACGGCTACGCGTTCGACAATACGGGCGCCCCGCAGAACACCTGCACGGCCGCTGCCACCAACGGCGAATCCTTCTTCGCCATGACGGCGGCGCTGGGTGGTGCCATCAACACGGCAGCCACGGTCCTGACCCAGTCCTCGATCGGCCAGACCGCGTTCATCATCGAAGCCTACGGGTTCGTGTCCTCCAGTCCCTCGCTCGGCAACGGCACCCCTGACCGCTGGACTGTGGATCAGAACAAGAACCTGAGAAACACCACGAACGGCATCTGAGCCGTCCGCACCTCGAATCGTGATCTGGAAAGCCCGTCGGACCCCTGGTCCGGCGGGCTTTCTGCTTTCGGGCGGAAGCAGGAACCCTCAGCCCTCGATTTCGCCCGCGTCGTCGGAGTCGTTGCCCAGCCCGAGCTTCTTCAGGCGGTAACGCAGGCTCCTGAAGGTGATGCTGAGCAGCTCGGCGGCCCGGGTCTTGTTTCCCTGGGCCGCCTCGAGCGCAGCCTGGAGGTAGGCGCGCTCCACGTCTCCCAGGATCCTGTCCAGATCCAGCACGCCCGACGAGAATTCCGGGGACGGCAGGCTCAATGGACCAGTGCCTGCGCCCGGGGCAGGGGCCTGGCTCGGGCGGGGCGCCGAAGGAGCGGCCGAGACCGCGCCCAGGATCGCAGCCGGCAGCCCTTCCAGCGGAAGCGCGTGGCCGTTGGCCAGGGTCACGGCGCGCTCCACCACGTTCTCCAGCTCGCGCACGTTCCCCGGCCATGGGTAGCGCTCCAGGGCGGCCATGGCATCGGGCTCGAAGGCGTGAAGCTCCTTCTTGAACCGCTCGCTGAACTTCCGCAGGAAACTTTCGGCCAGGAGCCGGACATCGCCCTTGCGGTCGCGAAGCGGCGGCGTCTTGATCTGGATCACGTTCAGCCGGTAGTAAAGGTCCTCGCGGAACGTTCCCTTGGCCACACCGGCCTCGAGGTCCCGGTTGGTGGCGGCGATGATGCGCACGTCCACCCGTACGTCTTCGGTGCCCCCGACTTTCCTGAAACACCGTTCCTGGATGGCCCGGAGAAGCTTGACCTGCATCGACAGGGGCAGCTCACCCACCTCGTCCAGGAAGAGCGTTCCGCCGTTGGCCGCCTGGAAGAGCCCGTCCTTCTCGGCCACGGCGCCCGTGAAACTGCCTTTGCGGTGACCGAACATCTCGCTCTCGATGAGAGTCTCGGGAATGGCGCCACAGTTCACCGGCACGAATGGCTTGAGCTTGAGCGGACCCGAGTCGTGGATCATCCGCGCCACGAGCTCCTTGCCCGTGCCACTCTCCCCGATGACCAGGATGTTGGTCTTGGCGGCTGCCACCTTCGCGATCATCGCGAGCAGCTCCTTGACCGGCTTGGATTCTCCGAGGATGCGGCGGTTTCCCATCAGGTCTCCCGGCCTCAGGGGCCATCGCCTCCGGAGGCGCTGCCTGCAATCTTGAAGATGGGCAGGTACATGGCAATGAGCAGGCCACCCACGGCGCCGCCCAGGAACACCAGGATGAACGGTTCGATCAGCTTGGAAAGACCGGCCACCACGGCCTCGACCTCGGCCTCGTAGAAGTCGGCCACCTTTTCGAGCATCTGGTCGAGCGAACCCGAGGCCTCGCCCACCGAGATCATCTGGACGGCCATCTTGGGGAACACGTCCAGCTGGTTGATCACCACACCGAGCCGGTTACCGGCTTCGACCTCGCCGCGGATCTTGGCCACGGCCGATTCGACCACGGCGTTGTCGATGGTGGTGCGGCAGATGTCGATGGCATCCAGCAACGACACGCCCGAAGCCAGCAGCGTCTGCATCGTCCGGGCAAACCGGGCCACGGCACCCTTCTGCATCAAGGGGCCGAAAATGGGGAAGCTGAAGAGCATGCGGTCGCGGAAGGCGCGTCCTTCGGGGCTCTGGAAATAGCGGTAGATGACGAAGATCGTGCCGGCCGTGATCGAGGTGATGGGCAGGATATTGTCGACCAGGAAACGCGAGGCGTTCAGCACCCATTGGGTGACCGCGGGAAGCTCCTGGCCCGTGCTCTTCAGGAGCTCCTCGAACTTGGGAATGACGAAGATCATCATGGCGCCGATGACCGCGATGCCCACCGAGACGACGGCGATGGGGTAGATCATGGCCGACTTGAGCAGCCTGCGCAGGCGGTTGGCGTCGTCCATGTAGGTCGTGAGCCGCTTGAGCATCTCGTCCAACGAGCCCGAGGATTCGCCGGCACGCACCAGCGACACGTACAGCTTGGTGAAGGCGCGGGGGTAGGCGGCCAGGGCTTCCCAGAAGTACGAGCCTGAGGTGACCTTGTTCTTGATATTGGTCAGGATGAGCTTCAAGGCCGGGTGGTTGGCCTGGTCGGCCAGGGTCTCGATGGCCTGGATGAGCGGGATGCCCGAGCTGACCAGGACGTAGAGCTGCCGGGTGAAGATGAGGAGGATTTCGAGCGGTACCGACGGGCCCTGGTTCTTGAAGAGCCCGCCCACCGAATTGGAACGGGCCTCGACACGCGAGGCCAGACCGACCTTGGTGGGCCGGATGCCCTGCTGCCGGAGCAGCACCCGGAGCTCACCCTCGGTGGGGGCATTGATGCTGCCGGCGACCTTCCGGCCCGTCTTGTCGATTCCCGTGTAGGTATATTCGGACACGACTCATTCACCTCTTGTCCGTGAGCTGGCTCAGGTACTTGGCCAGCTCCTCGGGCATGGTCGAGTTTTCCACGGCATCCGTCTTGGAAAGCACGCCCGACTTCACCAGGGCGAGCAGCGACTGGTTCATGGTCTGCATGCCGGATTCGTCCTGGCCCGCCTGCATGGACGAGTAGACCTGATGCAGCTTGTCCTCGCGGATCAGGTTACGGATGGCCATGTTCGGGATGAGGAGCTCATAGGCCAGGCATCGGCCACCCTGGTAGCTTCGCGGAATGAGCTGCTGACAGAGCACCGCCTGGAGCGTGAAGCTCAGGACCTGGCGGATCTGGGGCTGCTGGTGGGGCGGGAACACGTTGATCACGCGGTTGATGGACTGGACCGCGTTGTTCGTGTGGAGGGTGGCAAAGACCAGGTGCCCGGTCTCGGCCAGGGTCAGGGCCATCTCGATGGTCTCGGCGTCGCGAAGTTCGCCCACCAGGATGAAGTCGGGGTCCTGGCGCAGCAGGCGCTTCATGGCACTGGCAAAGCTCTTGGTGTCCTGCCCCACCTCACGCTGGTTCACCACGCAGTTCTTGTGCGGGTGCACGAACTCGATGGGGTCCTCGATCGTGAACAGGTGGCCGTATTCCTCGCGGTTCAGGATGTCCAGGAGGCCAGCCAAAGAAGTGGATTTGCCCGAGCCCGTTGGACCGGTGACCAGGATCAGGCCATTGGGCCGGCGGATCACCTTCTTCAGGTAGTGCGGCAGGCCCAGGTTGTTGAAGTCGGGGATCTCCAGCGGGATCCGGCGGAAAACCCCACCCACGCCGCCCCGCTGGTAGAACAGGTTGCCCCTGAAGCGGGCCACATCCTTGATGCCGAACGAGAAGTCGATCTCGAGGTTTTCCTCGAAGTCGCGCTTCTGCGCGTCGGTCAGCACCGAGTAGCAGATCTCCTTGGTGTCCTGATGGGTCAGGGCATCGGTCTTGACCTTGACCATCTTGCCCTGGATGCGGAACTCGGGCGGAATCCCCACGGTGATGTGGAGATCCGATGCATCCTGGTCCACCATCGCCTTGAGAAGGGCCGGCAAGCCTACTTTTGCCATCTGTCAGTTCTCCATCGTGATGGTGAGGGCTTCCTCGAGCGAGGTCATCCCGGCCGCAGCCTTGGCCAAAGCGGACATCCGCAGCGTCTGCATGCCGTCCTTCATGGCCCGGCGCTTGATGTCGAGGATGCTGTCGCCGCGGAGGACCATCTCCTTGAGCACCTGGTTGAAATCCAGGATCTCGTAGATGGCCATCCGGCCCTTGTAGCCGGTGTTTCCGCAGGCCGCGCAGCCGCGGGCTTCCTTCAGGCGCAGGCGATCCGCCTTGCTGGGATCGAAGCCCAGTTCCTGGAGCTTCTCCTTGGGCAGCACCCGGTCCGACTTGCACTCCTCGCAAAGGCGCCGCAGCAGTCGCTGGGCCACGATCGTGTTGAGCGACGCCACCACGAGGAAGGGCTCGATGCCCAT
>CANFHS010000100.1 GCA_947446835.1 Bacteriovoracaceae bacterium | reverse complement strand
GAGCGTCAGCTCGTCGCGGACCCGTTCGGCCGAAACCTTGCTCACCAGCCGCGAGCGCTGCCGGATGGCTTCCTCGGTGGCAGGGTCGATCTTGAAATCCAGGCGGGTGGCAAAGCGGACCGCGCGCAACAGCCGAAGCGCGTCTTCCTTGAAGCGGTCGTCAGGCTGGCCGATGGCCCGAAGTACCTTGGCCTTCAGGTCGTCGACGCCTCCGACCGAGTCCAGGATCCTTCCCGTCTTGGGATCATAGAACAGGCCGTTGACCGTGAAGTCGCGACGGCGGGCATCCTCCAGCGGACCCGCAAAGCGCACGCCCACGGGGTGCCGGTGGTCGCGGTACTCCAGGTCTTCCCGGAACGTGGCAATTTCGATGACCTGCCCGGGATCCTTTCCGCGGACCGGCACCTTGATCACGCCAAAGGCCTTGCCCACCGTGATGGCGCCCTCGAAGAGATCGCAGATCTGGTCGGGAGTGGCGCTGGTGACGATGTCAAAGTCCTTGAACGGACGTCCCAGGAGGAAGTCCCGCACACAGCCTCCCACGCCGTAGGCCACGTGCCCAGCGTCGTCCAGCCGCGCCAGGATCGCCTTGACCTCGTCCGGGAGCGGGAACGCCCGCTCAGTCCGGATCCACTTCGAGCTGCTCTCCGTTGAGCTGGTAGCGGCTCTTGATGACGGTGTCCGCTTCGAAGCGGTTGGGGGCTTCCGTACCTTCGGCTTCCGTTTCTGCACGCGAACGTTTGCCTTTCTTTTTGAGCGTCTTGGATGCCTTGCCTGGCGTCCCCGGAGTCGCCGCCGGCACAGGCTGGTTCGCGCCCACCCGGGTGGTGGCACCCAACAAGATCACGACTGCCCAGGTCAGAAGCCTTTTCATATCAGCGGATCAATACCTCACGGGGGCGGGCCCCGTCAGCAGGTCCCACCACTCCACGCATTTCCATGGTCTCGATCATCCTCGCGGCGCGGTTGTAACCCACCTTGAGGTGCCGTTGCAGGAAACTCGCCGAGGCGTGTCCCGAGCGCTTGACCAGCTCGATGGCCTCCTGGAACAGCTCGTCCTGCTCCTCGTCGCCATCGGCGCCGGTATCCGACTCCTCGTCCTCATCGACCAGGATCTCGTCGCGATAGGCGGGCTTGCCCTGGGCCCGGAGGAACGAGGTGACCTTTTCGATCTCCTCGTCCGAAAGGTAGGCGCCGTGGAGACGCAGCAGGTTCGAGCTTCCAGGTGCGACAAAAAGCATGTCGCCCTGGCCCAGCAGCCGCTCCGCGCCCTGGCGATCCAGGATGGTCTTGGAGTCGATGTAGCTGGCCAGCTGGAACGACACACGCGACGGCAGGTTGGCCTTGATCAGGCCCGTGACCACATCGGTCGACGGACGCTGGGTGGCGATCACCAGGTGGATCCCGGCCGCACGCGCCTTCTGGGCGATGCGGGCGATCGAGACCTCCACTTCCTTCTTGGCGATCATCATCAGGTCGGCCAGCTCGTCGATGATGATCACGATGTTGGGCAGCTTGCCGATGCGAGGAGCGCCCGAGTCGTCGGGCTCGAAGGCCTCAAGCCAGTCCCCACCCGACATCTTTTCGATGCCGTCGGGCTGGTTTTCCTCGCTGAGCAGGAGGTCGCGGACCACGTCCACGCCCATCTCCTCGACCTTCTGGTTGAAGCCGGCCAGGTTGCGGGCTCCCATCATGGCCAGGATGCGGTAACGGCGCTCCATCTCGCGGACCGCCCACTTCAGGGCGATGGCGGCGTGCTTGGGGTCATCCACGACCGGCAGCAGCAGGTGCGGGATGTCCTGGTAGGCGCGGAACTCGATGAACTTCGGGTCCACGAGGATCATCCGCAGCTCATCGGGAGTGAAGCGGTACAGGAGCGAGCAGATCAACCCGTTCATGAACACCGATTTTCCGGCGCCCGTCTGGCCGGCGCAAAGCAGGTGCGGCATGCGCGCCAGATCCGACAGGTAGGTCTGCCCGGCAATGTCCTTGCCCATCACCACGGGCAGGTTGTGCTTGTCGCCGTGGAAATCGGGATGTTGCAGGAACTCGCGCAGGAAAACGGTTTCGCGCTTGTCGGAGGGGATCTCGATGCCCACCACGGCCTTGCCCGGCAGCGGCGCCAGGATGCGCACGCTCTGGGCAGAAAGCGCCATGGAAAGGTCATCGGCCAGGGCCGCGATGCGGGACACCTTCACGCCCGGGCCCGGCTTGAATTCATACAAGGTGATGACCGGGCCGGGACGAACTGCCGTCACTTCCCCCTCGATCCCGAAATCCAGGAACTTCTGGGTCAGGATCTGGGAATTCTGCAGAAGCTTGTCCTTGTCGATCTGGTTTTCGACCTTGGGCGGCTTGCGCAGGAATTCCACCGAGGGAAGCTTCCAGTTGCCCCGCTTGCTGCGCGACAGCCGGGCCAGCTTGGCCTCGGCCTTCTGCGCGGCCAGTTCGGCGGCCTTGGCCTGGGCATTGAGTTCGGCCGGAGTGTCCACCCGAAGCTCCAGCTGACGCGGGCGGACCGCGTCGCCCTCGGGCGGGAGGATCTCGGGATTCTGCTGGGGGGCGCGGACCGCTTCGCCCTTTTCGAGCTCCGGCAGCGCATTGGGTGCCTCGTTCGCATTGGCCCCGAAAGCGGGCGTCGCTTCGTCTTCCAGGACCTCGACGCCCGCGGCGCCGGCGGCCCAGAGATCCTGGCTTTCCACGGCCGGCACGGGGACACTTTTGGGAGCCTCGAGCTTCAGGCGTTCCGCCTCGTCCGAGGCGATGCGCGCTGCCTCGGCGCGGGCCAAGGCACGGGACGTCGCCTTTTCGCGGGAGCGGCGGATGGCGGCTTCGATCTGCTTCTGCAGCAGGTCACCGGCGGCGTGCGCCGAGCGCATGGCCACGAGGCCAATCAGGTAGGCCAGATAGGTGGCCAGGAGCCGGGTCAGGCGCCAGCCGTAGAAGCCCAGCTTGCGGAGCATCCAGGCTCCTGCGCGGGCCACACTCACCGGAGTCGACAGCGCGATGGCGATGAAGAACACGACCAGCGACACGATCGATCCACCCAGCGGATTGAACTGCCGGACCAGCGCCTCGGCCAGCCAGGCCCCCAGGGCGCCACCGGTCAGGATGAGGTTCCCGGCCATCGGCCAGTACTTCCACTGCAGGCTCACGAAGACGGTCAGCGCCGTGACCGCCACGGTCATCCCGCCCACGGTGCCGAAGAGTTTGACCCCGCCTTCCCGCTTGTGGATGACCGAAGCCATGAAGCCCAGCGCCGCGGGTACCAGGAAGGCCGCGATGCCGAAGCATTCCAGGAAGAGGGAAGAGATCAAAGCCCCTACTTTCCCGCAGGCGTTCTGCGCATCCCCGGTCGAGGTGCTGAAGAACGAAGGGTCTGTCGGTGCATAAGTCATCAGGGCGAAGAAACAGAACACGCCCAGACCGAAGACAAAAATGCTTGCCGCTTCCTGCGTTAGCCCGGTCTTCCGGGCTCCCGAACTTCCGTGTCGGATTTGCATTTTCCTATGGTACATGGCTCGGCATGCCGTCGAAAAGCCCCCGTCGCATCGTTTTGGCCTATGACCTCGGAGGAACGAAAGTCGCCGTGGGGGCCGTGGACTCCAAAGGCAAGATTCTGGAAGAAATCCGGGTGCCCGTGGACCTGGACCACGGCAAGGCAGGCCTGCTGAAACAGCTGACCACCCTGGGAAAAGAAATCCTGAAGCGGCACAAGGGGATCCGGAGGGCGGGGATCGCCTCGGCAGGGCCTTTGGACCCGCGCACCGGCACCCTGCTGGACCCCACGAACTTTTCAAGGAACGGCAAGCCCTGGGGCAAGGTCCCGCTGGCCCGCGAGCTTTCGAAACGCCTGGGAATCCCCGTGGTGGTCGACAACGACGCCGCCGGGGCGATGCTGGCTGAGCACTGGCTCGGCGCGGCCCGCGGCCACGACAACGCCATGATTCTGACGCTGGGCACGGGGCTCGGCACCGGCATCCTCACCAACGGGGAGCTGCTTCGCGCCGGACGCCATCTGCATCCCGAGGCCGGCCACCTCATCATCTGCTACGACGACGAAACCGCGGTTTGCGGCTGCGGCAACCGCGGCTGCGCCGAAGCCTACCTGTCCGGCGGGGGCTTCACCCGGCGCGCGCGTCTCCTGCTGGGTGAGCCCGAGGTGGACGCGGCCGAAGTGGCGCGCCGGGCGCGTGCGGGCGATCCGCGCTGCCTGGCCCTGTTCGAGGACCTGGCCGAACAGATGGCCACGGCCATCCACAACTACGTGGTGATCTACTCGCCGGAGGTCATCGTGCTGACCGGCAGCTTCGCCGCCGCCAGCGACCTGTTCCTCAAGTCGGTCCGCAGCCGCATCGCAGTGCTGCTGCAGCGTCGACGCGTGGGCATCGACCTGCTCCCGCGCATCGTGCTTTCCAGGCTCGACAACCAGGCCGGCCTGATCGGCGGCGCGGTCCTGGCCCTCCGCTCCTGATCCTTCCGGGTTGACACCCGCAGGCCGCCCGCTCACCCTGGATGAATCAAGGAGGAATCATCCATGAAACAACGCATGACCGCGTTCATCATCGCCGCCGGAATGACGGCTTCGACCGGTGCTTTCGCTTCGCAGGCTCGTCAGCTGGTTCTCGGAACCCAGGACCCGCTCAATATCCTGTCCGCGGGGACGCATGGCTCGCTTTACGTCGACGACAACATGAACGTCTTCTTCAACCCGTCCTACCTGACCGGCCACAAGAACTGGGCCGCCATCGAGAAGGTTTCCGGCATCCCCGGCACCAGCACGGCCGCGGAAGGCGGCTTCGCTTTCGACATCGGCCAGGCCACCCTCGGCTTCTACATGAACCGCCAGGACTCGATCAGCCACCTCCTGGGAACCGCAGCCGTCTACGGCTCCGGCACGGTGAACCAGCCGGTCCGTCCGTTTGACATCCTGCTGGCCATGGACACCGGCGTGAAGTGGGGCGTGGACCTCAGCTACGGTTCGAACACCCGCGGCGTGTCCGACAACAGCGCGGCCGACCTGACCTTGCGGGCTGGCGCCCAGGTCGCCGAATTCGAGCCTTTCGTCAGCTTCAAGCTGATCGGCCGGAACACGGTGAGCTCCACGGTCGAAAACAAGAACTCCTCGGTGACCCTCGGCACCAAGTACCGCTTCGGCGAGTGGACCCCGTTTGCCGTCTACCGCACCGACAGCTACACCGCCCAGGGCGCAAGCTCCGTGACCGCCAACGGCTGGGGCGTGGGCTTTGGCCGCAACATGAAGATGGCTGAAGGCACCCAGCTCCGGTACGGCGCTTCGTACTGGCAGCGCAAGGACAACAGCGGCAAGGCGACCCGTCTTCCGATCGACCTCTCGGTCGAAACGGACGCCACCGCGTGGCTCACGGTCCGCGCGGGCCTGAGCTACCTCATGGCCTCCACGGCCGGGGACACCAGCAGCCCGAACAGCGACACGACCGGCCGCCTGGGCGCTGCGTTCAAGTTCGGCAAGGCGACCCTGGACTGGGCAGTGGGCAGCACGGCCGGCACCGGGCAGGTGGACGGCACCACCTTCGACTTCGCCAACGGCCTGTTCACCCAGGCCAGCCTGACCTACAACTGGTAAGCCAACGCGCAGGATGAAGGGGGGCTCCGGAAACGGAGCCCCCCTTTTTTCATTTCAGAAGTCGAAGGCGAGGCCCGCGCCCATGAGCTCGTGGCTCACTTCCATGCGCAGACTCATGTTGTGCTGAAGGTGGTAGAAGGCGCCCACGCCCAGCCGCACATAGAGCAGCGACCGGTCCCCCAGCTCGGGGCCCGTGATCTGTCCGCCGAGGCCGCCCAGTGCGAAAAACACCCACTCTGAGTTCTTTTCAAAGTCCCAACGCAGGTGCCCGCTGAAGGTGAACGGAGCATTGCCGCTCACGAAAACCGGGCCTGCGGAAAATTCCACGAACACGGGGTTCGTGAGGTCAGGGATGAACCCGCCGGGAATGATCCGCTTGGAAACCTGCGCTTGCAGCGCGACGCCGTACTTGGGCTCGATCAGGCCCAGCCCGCCCACAAAGCCGACTCCCCAATCCCGCTCCAGCAGCGGCCCCTTCCAGTCCTCGTGCGAAGCCGGGGTCGCAACCACGGCGGCGGCCTTGGCGACGGTAGCCACGGGCGCGACTGGCGCCGTGGGCGGCGCGGCCTCCGGAGGAGCATCGGCCGCAAGGGCGGACGAAAGTTGGAAAGCCTGAAGGATGAGGGCCAACGGGATGATGCGTTTCATTTGACCCAAGTTTTAACCCGCGTTCGCCGGGCCGTCCACTCCGGCCCGCCGCCACCGCTCCACCAGGTTCCGGACCATCGCTGCGGTCGCTCCCCAGGCCCGGAGTCCCGAGACCTGGAACACATCGGTCTTCCAGAGACGCCCCACGATGGGCTCCTGGCGGTAATTGGCCGGATCCAGCAGGCTCGACCACGACACCCACTCCGCTCGCGCGATCTCGACCGGATTCGGCGCCAAGGGCACGTCCTCGATCGGCACCTGCAGCAGGCCCACCACCGGAGTGACCAGAAAACCCGTGACCATCGTGTTGAGGACGGGAAGCCGCCCCAGGATGAGCACGGAACTCCGGGGGACTCCGACCTCCTCCTCGGTTTCACGCAGGGCCGTGTGTTCGGCTGCCTCGTCGTCCGCGTCGCGCATTCCGCCAGGAAACGCCACCTGGCTGCGGTGATGGGGCAGGTCCCTGCCCCGCTCGGTCAGGAGCAGTCGGGGGACCTCGGGGTCCGCCGCCGAAATCCCGAAGAGCGCCAGGACTGCCGACTCCCGGCCCACCCGGGGCATCCGGTGCGGATAGCCGTGGTCCATCGCCATGGCCCTGACCAGACGCTGCTCCAGCTCCCGATGCGCGCCGCTCCAGTCCGCCACTATTTGCCCCTCAGGTCGATCCCGTATCGGCTGGCCTTGCGGTACAGCGTGGCCCGGTCAATGCCCAGCACCTCGGAGGCCCGACTCTTGTTGTAGTTGACCTCCTGCAGGACGCGCAGGATGTGCGCCTTCTCCATGTCCTCGAGCGAATTGGCCGCGCCAGGAGCTGCAGCCTCGGGCACCAGGCCCGCCCCCAGGGCCTCGCGGGCAATCTCGGGGGGGAAATCCTCGGGGAAAAGCACATTGGTCCCGGTCATTGCCACCGCCCGCTCGATGGCGTGCTCGAGCTCGCGGATGTTCCCAGGCCAGGAGTACCCCTTGAGAAGGGCCATGGCCTCGTCCGAAACGTGGGACACGGCCTTCTTGCTGCGCTCCGAGTAACGGGCCAGGAAATACTCCACCAGCTCGGGAAGATCCTCGATGCGCTCCCGGAGCGAAGGAAGCTCGATCAGGATCACCTTGAGCCGGTAATAGAGGTCCTCGCGGAACCTCCCCTCACGCACCAGCGAATCCAGGTCCCGGTGCGTGGCCGCGATGACCCGCACGTTCACCTTGCGGGTCTCGTTCGACCCCACGGGCTTCAGCTCGCCTTCCTGGAGGACCCGCAGCAGCTTGATCTGCAGCGCGGGGGTGATGTCCCCGATCTCGTCCAGGAAAAGGGTCCCTCCATGGGCCTCCTCGAAAAGCCCGCGCTTGTCCGAAACCGCGCCGGTGAACGATCCCTTGACGTGCCCGAACAGCTCGCTCTCCAGGAGACCCTCGCTGAGCGCGCCGCAGTTGACGGCGACAAACGGCTTCTGCTCGCGCGGTCCGTGCTCATGGATGGCGCGTGCCACCAGCTCCTTGCCCGTGCCGCTCTCGCCCAGGACCAGCACCGTGGCATCCGACAGCGCCGCGCGGGCCAGCGTCTTGTAGATCTCCACGATCCGCGCGCTCTTGCCGATCACCGCGCGCGGGCGCGGAGGCGCCACCACGCCAACGGCGCCGCTCTTGGGCTGCACCGAGAGCGACTCCCAGTGCTTGGCCGCGCGGCTCACCACGGCCTTCAGGTCGGAGATCTTGAACGGCTTGGAGACGTAGTCGAAGGCCCCTTCCTTGATGGCTTCGATGGCCCCCTCCATGCTGCCGAAGCCGGTCATGAGGATCACGACCGGGGGGCGGCGCAGCTTCTTGGCCTCGCGGAGCACGGCCATCCCGCCCAGCTCCACCATGCGGATGTCCGAAACGATCAGCGAAAAAGGCTCGCGCCGGATCTCGCGGATGGCCTCCTCGCCGCTGGGAGAAAGAGCCACTTCGTAGCCCTCCTTGACCAGGACCTCCCGCAGCAGCTTGCGGGTCACTTCGTCATCGTCCACGACCAGGATCTTCATGCGTTTCCTTGCTGGTAAGGTAACCGGAGCGTCACCCGCGCCCAGGCCCCTTCCTTCGAGTCGATGTCCAGCCGTCCGCCGTATTTGTGGGCCAGGTCCTGGCAGATCGTCAGCCCCAGCCCCGTGCCTTCGCCCGGACGTTTGGTGGTGAAGAACGGCTTGCCGACCTTCTCGAGATCCACCTTGCGGATGCCTTGTCCGGTATCAAAGACAGTCACCACGGCCCAGTCGCTTTCCCCATCGCTCTCGCGGCGGGTCTCGACCTCGATGAGCTTCCGGACACGGGCGCCGGAATAGTTCTTGGACTGGATGCTGTCGAGCGAG
>CANFHS010000099.1 GCA_947446835.1 Bacteriovoracaceae bacterium | reverse complement strand
CCTGGCTCAAGAACCCGGCCGCGCAGGTCAGCGCGCACTACGTGATCCGCAGCCGCGATGGCTACGTCAAGCAGCTGGTCCACGAGACGGACCGCGCCTGGCACGCGCGCTGCTGGAACCGCCTGGCCATCGGAATCGAGCATGAGGGGTTCATCGAAAGCTCCGACTACTACACGGACGCCATGTACCGTCAGTCCGCCCAGCTCGTGCAGTACCTGACCCGCAAGCACGGCATCACGGTCGATCACCTGCACATCATCGGGCACGACTTCTGGTCCAAGCCCTATTTCAAGAGCAGCGAGCTGGCCTCGCTCAACTGCAATGACCACACGGACCCCGGGGCTTTCTGGGACTGGGACTTCTACCTCAGGCTGATCAGTCCTCCGATCCCCTGATCCCGCGCCAGACCTCCGAGCGACTTGACGCGCCAAGGCACCCAAGCTACCACCCCGGTAGGCCGAGGGGGGCCCTGGATGATCTCGCGTTTCCGGCTCGCGACTGCATTGCTGCTCACACTGGGCGCCGCCTGGAGCGTGGCCCCGGCGCAGGCCGCAGTGGTCGGGATCCCCCTGAACGCGCTGGGAGCGCCCGCAGTGGACCTGCAGGACCACGGTCGGCCCCTGGACCGCGACGAGCTCATCGACCGGGCCGCGCGCGGCGAGGACATCTCGCTGCTGGACCCGGTTCCGAGCGACGCCTGGCGAGGCACCCCGCTTTCGGCCACCGATTTCGCACCCTGGCAGTATCCCGCCGAAGCCTCGACCCTGACCTTCGAATCGACCCCCGAAAAAAGCCCTCGCCTCATTTTCCGCGCACGGGTCTCCACGGGGCAGGATCCCGGCGCCCGCAGCTTCCAGCTGACGCTCTCGCCGCGTGAGCATGCGGCGCTGAGCACGGCAGCCCTGCTGCGGAAGCTCGGCTACCCCGTGCCGTCGCCCCGGCATTACCGCGAGCTGACCCTGCGCTTTGACAGCATCGAGCAGCGGGACCGGGTCCTGGAGAGCGTGTTCACCCGCACCACGATGGTCTCGGCCCACTGGGAAATCGAGCGCCCCAAGGACGCGCCCTGGGTGCGGCTCAAGGACGTGCTGCTCGAACCCGCGCAGATCGACTTCTGGCCGTTCCACTGGGGACTCATGACCGAGTCACTGCTGGGCGGCCGCCGGGCGCTCCGTGCCCTGCTCGTGGCGCAGCTGCTGACCGATATTCCCGAAAACGTGAACCTCTACCCGTTTTCGGTGGGACGCATCCTTTCGGAAACCCTGGTGCTGGCGCACCCCTATGCCGACGCCTACCGCGAGGCCTCGCGCGACGACCTGCGCTGGGTGGCCCGGAAGATTGCCGCCCTTTCGCGGGCGGATCTGGTCGAGGTCGTCGCGGCAGGCCGGTACCCGGCCGACATCTCGCTGCTCCTCGTGGAGCGCCTGGTGGCCCGGCAAAAGCACCTGGCTTCGATCTTCGACGTCAGCCCGCCCGGCGCCGATTACCGCTACGAGCCGCGCATCACCGCGGGCGCCGTCCACCGGGGCAAGGCCACCCAGGCCGACTACGAAGGCTACGCTATCTCCTTTTCGGCCGAGGACCCCAGGAATCCGCTGACCCGCAATGAGCTGATGCGCTTCCTCGAGATCGAGGCGGTCAACGCGGGCCTGCAGAAGCTGACCGACACCATCAACTCGGCCCTGACCCTGCAGAGCACCACCGAGCAGATGAACCACCACCTGCGCGATCTCCAGAAGCGCTGTCTGGCCGAGCTCCAGGCCGGGAAGCCCTTCTGCACGCGCCCCGTGGGGGTCTGGGGAGGCCTCGCCGGAGGCCTGCGGATCCAGGCCGACCGGAGCGTCGTGACCGGCAGCTACTACATCGGCGACTCGCGCGTGCAGCTGGTGGACAAGATCGGCGCCAGCGCCTCGCTGGGCTACTTCGCCTCGCGCGACGGGCTGCCCCAGATCGGGCGCTTCCATGAGCGCATCGGCCCCACGCCGCTGATGGGAGGCGACTACACCCGCCTTTCCGTGAACCGCGACTACGTCCACGTGCGGCCCCTGGTTTCGCTGAAGCAGGCACAGAAGGAAAGCTGGGAGCACCTCGATGTTCCCGCCTTCATGAAGAAGCTGGCGCGGTCGCTCGACCCCGAACTGGCGCTCTCGCCCGCTCCGGGAAAAGGCCTGCCCAGCGAGCTGCTCGAGGACCTGAAGGTGGGCGAAAGCTTCATCATCACCGACTCCATCAGCTTCGGCTCCGAACTCCAGGGCACCGCGCCCCTGGCCAACGTGCTGAACCTGGCGGTGATGGGCTACGGTCCGACGGTGGGGCTCGCGGTGGACGGCCAGACCGCCATCCTGAAGCGCACCACCATCACGCGCGCCCCCAACGGGTTCCAGGTCTACCTGCAGCGCATGAACCGCAATGCCCTGGACTGGTCGGTGGCGCTGAGCTTTTCATTCGACGTGGCCAAGCTCTCGCACGCGGACAAGAACGGAGTGGCGGCCACGAAGGCGTTCCTGCTGGGCGACACTCCCGACGCGCGGACCCCCGAAGGCCAGGGCGAAAGGCGCAAGCTGGCCGTGGCGCTGCACGGGCTGCTGGATTCCAACAGCAGCGAATTCCTGGAAAGCGAGTTCGGCCACTACGGGCTCCAGCACGCCCTCACGGCCCGCATCAACCGGGCGCGCCTGCTGGCGCTGCAATGGTTCGGCCTCGAGGAAAGCCACCTGCTCAGGATCCGTCCGCCCGGCGGTCCTGACGGGCACGTCGCGCCGGATCGCGAGTTCGAGCGCCAGCTGTTCTCGCACCGGATCGTCCGGACCCGGGGCGCGAACTACTCGGCGCTGCTGAACGACGTCATTTCCGGCCTTTCCACGGGCCTCAGGCCGCTGCCCGAGGCGGGCGAAAACCCGGCCAACAGTCCGGGCGGACTGAGCGCGTGGGCCACCTGGTCGTCTGAAGCCGAGCTCACGGCGTCGCAGGAGCTCCGCCCGGTGGCCATCGCCCAGCACCACTGGAACGGCTGGTCCATGTCGCGGCACGAGTTCCTGCATGTGCTGGACGGCATCGAGGCCAAGATCCGCCCCCTGAACCTCCAGAAGCCCATCTTCCGCCGGGACGAATTCAAGGACATGAGCCGCATCCAGTTCTACGACATCGTATCGAAGCTGGTCATCGCGCCCGAAGGGCTCCAGCGCCTGATGGACCGCTTCTTTCCGCTGGGCGGCTCGACCGACGACACCATCCAGGCCATGATCGAGACCGAAGGTCGCGAGGACTACAACCGCTGGTGCCGCTCCCGGGAAATGGGCCTGCCCTTCGGAGAAACGGAAGGCGACCACTGGATGCCCGAGGCCAGCTGGCGCGACCCGCGGTCCACCGAAGCGTCGCCGCGCGAACGCTGCATCAAGCCCTGGATGCGCGCCCTGCTCGACCTCCAGAGCCGGACCCAGGACGGCGTGCAGGCCGGCAAGGCCAAGGAGCGCGTCGTCTTCAACGCCCGCCTGCTGCGCGCGCTGGAAACGACCCTGCCCTTCGAGAAATTCCTTTCGCTGCTGGGCAGGGAAAACTGGTTCTTCAGCGCCAAGGTTTCGGGCTTCCGGGCGGGCGATCCCCGTGGGGAAACCGACGAGGTCTCCGACACCGTGGGCACGCTGAACCCCCGGGAGGGTACCGGGCCGTTCTCGGAGCTGGGGGCCCTGCTCGGCATCTCGACCCAGGAGCTCCAGGGTCGCTACCTGAGCGACGGATTCTGAATGAAGACGAGGCCAGGCATGAAGCACTTCCTGTTCGCCGGTGTCCTTCTCTCCGCAACGCAGGCCAGCGCCGCGGACCGCACCGAGCTGCCGCGGTGGTGGCTCGACAACCGGGGACAGTCCCAGAGCATCGACCTGGACGACATCACCCGCATCCAGGTGCCCGGAGTGCCGGGGCAGGACGTGGGGCTGCTGCGTGCCGGCCCCGTGCCACCCGCCCGCACCGGGCCGGTCCGCGTGGCCGTGCTCGACACGGGCGTCGACCTGAACCACCCCGACCTCAAGGACAAGCTCGAAAACCCGGGCTGGAGCTCCAACCATCAGCCTCCGCAGGACACCTTCGGCCACGGCACCCACGTGGCGGGCATCGTGGCTGCCTTCCCCGATGTGAAGATCATTCCGGTCCGGGTCATCGACACCAGCGGCCCCAAGGACCCCGTGCGCCCGCAGGCCGCGGATCAGCCAGGCCCCGTGCCTTCCGCGCTGGCCGACCAGGTGGCCCAGGGGCTGGACTTCGCCGTCCGCGCCGGGGCCGAGGTGGTGAACCTCTCCATGGCCTGGCCCCAGGCTTCGGACACGCCCGCCATGCGGCAGGCGCTGGAGCTGGCGCGCTCGCGCCACGTGCTCGTCGTGGCGTCCGCGGGCAACGATTCCAACTCGGCGCAGGTGTTTCCGTGCGCGGCCGCCGGCGTGATCTGCGTGGCGGCCCACGGTCCCGACGGGGCGCTGCTGCACTTCTCGAATTACGGGCCGGCCGTGGACCTCGCGGCGCCAGGCCTGCAGGTGCTGTCGACCTGGCCCCTGTCCAAGGACGGGCGCGGCAAAGCTTACACGGGCCGCGCGGGCTATGAGCTCAAGAACGGCACCTCGATGGCCGCGCCCATGGTGGCCGGCCTGGCCGCGCGGCTGTTGAGCCTGGGCATCCCGCCCGACGAGGTCGTGGCGCGCCTGCTGGTGGGCGCGCGGCCCGTGCTGCCCAACCCGCTCCGGACGCAGCTGGCGCCTGCCAAGTGGGTGCGCTCGGGCAACGCCGACCTGGTGGGCGCGCTTCACGCCCGGCCTCAGCCCCTCATCTTGCCCGCATCCAAGGCGGTGGTGCGCCTGGCGTGGGACCGCCTCAGCCGCCGCATTCCGCTCCGTTTCGAACTTCGCAACGCCTGGGCCGAGGCGCCCCAGGGCGTGCGCCTGGACCTGGCCCTGGTGCCGCTCTCGGCAGGGAGCGCATGGGCGCGACCAACCGACGCCAGCGTCCCGCTGGGGCCCTGGCCCGCCCAGGAAGTGCGCGCCATCCAGACCGAGCTGGAAATCCTGGATCCCCGCGTGGAGGGTCGGCTCGAGCTGGAGGTCACCGCGCGCGTTCCCGGGCTGGAGCCCCGCGCAGTTCGCATCCCGATCGAAATCTCCGTTCCCGTGTCGCCCGATCTGCACGACCCGGAGGTGGAGCAGCTGCCTGTGGAGGGCACGCTGCTGCCTGGCGCCCAGCTTCGCAGCGTGACCGCCTGGCAGGCCGACGAGCCTACCGAATTCCTGGCCCTGCAACGCGGAACCGGGCTGTGGAAACTGCAGCGCCTGACCGAGACCGAAGGTCGCATCCAGGTCTCCGGGCCCGTCGAGGTCGCGCTTCCCGGCAGCGAGCTTTTCCTGGTCCAGAAGCTGCCTGGGCGCTCGGGCTACGCCCTGGTCTTCCGGCTGCCCCCGCAGGGCGCGGGCAATGTGCCCCGGTTCGCTTTCCAGTTCCTGGACGCCGGCCTGCAACCCGCGGGCAATTTCGTCTTCGACAACACTCCCGCCGCGCTGACCGAACGGTTCCAGTGGATCAGCCGGGGCGGCCAATTCGTTCCTGCCTGGGTCAACGATGGCCTGACGCCCGCGCTGGAGCAGCCTGACCGCAAGCGCGACCCGTGGCACCGCATCCCGCCCGACAGCGTCCAGCGGCGCCTGTATTGGCTGGACCGCCAGGGTGGCCTCCACACGCAGGACGCGCCCGAAGGGGCGCGCTTCGTGGCGCTGCTCGATCCGGACCAGGAACAAAGGAACCGCGGACAGGTCCTGGCCGTGCTGGCCCGGGGCCAGGGGTACCCGGTGAAGAACTTCACGGCGCTGGTTTCCGAGGGGGCGGTTTCCGAGCTGCAGCTCCTGGCCCAGCCCGAGTACCGGAACCTGCTGGCCCTGCCCTGGCCCTTCCAGCTGCGCGTCCAGAGCCTGGATCGCAGCCCTTCCGAATTCGCCTTCAGCACCAGCTTTGCCGGGCCCAGCATCCGGGGCGCCCTGCGCGCCACCTGGCTTTCGGCCCGACCCGGCGTCCCCACGCGGGACTGGGTGGCCGGCGCCATGAACCCGACCGAGTCCGCGCTGATGGCGGTCGGTGCCTTCGACACCGGATCCGGACGCCGGGGCCTGTTCACGCTGACCCAGTACGAAGTGCAGTTCCATGACCTGGCCACGGGCCAGGTCCGAAGCGCCAGCCAGAACCGCTTCAGCTACCTGCCCGTGCTGACCCAGAACCGGAACCTCAAGTTCTTCCCGGTCCCGGTGGAAGACTCGGACGCCCCCCAAGGGCTGCGCCTGCCCGGCCTGCTCATCCCGCCGGGCCCCCTGAGCGACACTCCCGCCCACGAGGTCCTGGCCCCGCTCTACGACGCGCAAGGCGCCCTGCTGGCCCTGGCCCGGCCGGCGCGGCTCCGGCTGCAGGACACCGAAGCCTGCTCGGTCCTCGGCAATCCGCGCCCCGCCACGGCCCAGTCGGCAGCGGCGCTGATGTTCTTCTGCGGCGACCGGTTCCTGCGGATTCCCCTTCAATTCTGACGGTCATGACTGAGGGGGCCGGGTTTCCTGCTACACTGGAAGACAGCATGGATGCTGCCATTGCCTCCTTCATCGACTCGCTCCGCATCGACCGGGGCGCGGCCGACCCCACCCTCGAAGCCTACCGGCGCGACCTGGAGCAGCTGGCTCGGCACCTGCCCGAAGGCGTGGGGCTGCACCAGGTCCAGCCCTCCCATCTGGACGCTTTCCTGACCTCGCTCCACGGGCAGGGTCTGGAGGCCTCCTCCATCGCGCGCAAGGTTTCGGCCATCCGCCAGTTCTTCCGGTTCGCCTGCCTGGAACTGGGTCTCGCGGCCAACCCGGCCGAGCGGCTTCGCAAGCCCCGGCTGACCCGCCGGCTCCCGGACTTCCTGACCGTCGACGAGGTGACCCGCCTGCTCGACGTCGCCGACCGGGGCCTGCCCTACCGCCGCGATCCGGGCGGCAGCCTCAAGCTGCGCGATTCGGCCCTGGTGTACCTGATGTACGCCACCGGCCTGCGCGTCTCCGAGCTCTGCGGGCTCACCCCGTTCCAGATCGACTTGCCGCAGGGCTATGTCCGGGTCCGCGGCAAAGGGGACAAGGAACGCATCGTGCCCTTCGCGCCTTCGGCCGGCGAACGGGTGCTGCAGTGGATGGAGCAAGGGCGCCCGGCGCTGGACCCGGCTACCGACCACCTTTTCCTGAATCCCAGGGGACTGGCCCTGACCCGCCAATCCTGCTGGAAGATCATCCAGGAAATGGCCCGGGAAGCGGGCCTCCAGAAGGGGCTTTCGCCCCACGGCCTGCGGCACTCGTTCGCCACGCACCTGCTCCAGTCGGGCATGAATCTCAGGTCCCTGCAGATGCTGCTGGGCCATTCGGACGTGTCCACCACCCAGATCTACACGCACGTCAGTCCGGGGTACCTCAAGGAGGCCCACAAGAAGTTCCACCCCCGGGGCGAGTGAGCTATGGTGGGCTCCATGGACCTTCAAAAAGGCCTCCAGGACCTGTCGATCCAGTTCGTGCCATTCATGATGGCCGTGGTCTTCCATGAGTTCGCCCACGGCTTCATGGCCCACCGCTACGGCGACGACACGGCCAAGGAGCAAGGCCGCCTGACCCTCAATCCGGCCCCCCACATCGACATCCTGGGCACGCTGGTGTTCCCCATCCTGATGATGGTCACCGGCATGCACCTGCTGTTCGGCTGGGCCCGCCCTGTGCCCATCAACCCCAACCGGTTCCGCAAGTACCGGCCCGGCCTGTTCTGGGTGTCTTTCGCGGGACCGGGAATGAACTTCCTGCTGGCCCTGGTTTCAGGCGCGGCCTTTGCCGCCATCCAGCGCTGGGTGCCCGAGACCTTCACCCTGTACGAGCCCCTGCTGGCCATGACGGTGGCCTCGGTGACCGTCAACTACGCGCTGGGCATCTTCAACCTGATCCCGCTGCCACCGCTCGACGGCTCCAAGATGATCCAGAGCTTCCTGTCGTTCAATGCCACGCGCAGGTACGAGACCTTGGCCCAGTACAGCTTTTTTATTCTCCTGGCATTGATGTGGACCGGCGCCCTTTCGGTGCTGGGCACTCCCATCGTCATCGCCCGGAACCTGACCCTGTTCGGAATGAGCCGCCTTTTCGGCCTTCCCGATCTATTCTGAGCCCGGCACCCGGGATCGAGAGGACCTATGACGACCCAAGCACGCAAGACCCTGCTCTCCGGCATGCAGCCCACGAACCGGCTGCACATCGGCAACCTGATCGGGGCTCTCCGGAACTGGGTCAAGCTGCAGGACGAGTTCGACTGCCTGTTCATGGCGGTCGACCTGCACGCCATCACCACGCGCCAGGACCCGGCCACGCTGCGTGAACAGACCCTGCGCGCCCTGGCCACCTACGTGGCCGCAGGCATCGACCCGGCCAAATCCACGCTCTTCGTGCAAAGCCAGGTGCCCCAGCACGCCGAACTGGGCTGGATCCTGACCTGCCACGCCACCATGGGCGAGCTTTCGCGCATGACCCAGTACAAGGACAAGAGCCAGCGCCACGGCGAAAGCATTCCCGCCGGACTGTTCGT
>CANFHS010000098.1 GCA_947446835.1 Bacteriovoracaceae bacterium | reverse complement strand
CTCCCCGGGGAATCCGGACCGTCAGGACTTGGGCCGGCCCCATGTAAAGGTTCAGGTCCCGCTCATCGATGGCCGCCCCGTCGGCATGGTAGTGGTTCGGCGCATCGGCATGTGCCCCCAGGTGGACCGTGGTCCGCACGGTCGAAAGCGCCAGGTGGTCGCCCTTGCCGAACTCCATCAGGACCTGCCGCTGATAGGGCGTATCCCCCGGGAAAACGGCTGTTTTTTCGCTCACCGAGGGGCTGATATCGAAGTATTTCACGGGCCCCATAGAACACCGAAAAAGCCCAGGAATCCAGTTCCTGAAAGGCTTCCCGTGCACTATGGTGCCGCCCATGGCTTTGAGACCCGAAGAACTGGCCGCAGCGGCCCGGACCCTGGACGAAGGGCTGCTCCATGCCCGGGAATGCGCCCGCCTGACCGAGCGCCACCCCGAGCTGGCCCTGGACGACGCCTACCGGATCCAGGCCCAGGGAATCTCGCTGCGGCTGGCCCGTGGCGAGACCCTCCGGGGCTACAAGATGGGCCTGACCTCGCAGGCCAAGCGCGAACAGATGGGGCTGCATTCGCCCGTGTACGGAGTGCTGACCGACCGGATGGAAGTGCGCGAAGGCACTTACCGGCTCCAGGGACAGATCCACCCCAAGATCGAACCCGAAGTGGCGTTCTTCCTGAAAAGCGGCCTGCAGGGGAAGATCACCGTTGAGCAGGCGCTGGAAGCCTGCTCCGGCGTTTGTGCCGCGATGGAAATCCTCGACTCGCGCTACGTGGGCTTCAAGTACTTCAGCCTGCCCGACGTGGTGGCCGACAATTCCTCGTCGTCGCACTACCTGCTGGGCAGGACGGTGCGCGACCCGCGCGAGCTGGACCTGGCCTCGCTCGAAATGGTGATGTCGGTGGACGGCAAACCCGTGGAACGCGCGCTTTCGAGCGCGATTTCGGGCCACCCGCTCCTTTCGCTGGTGCAGCTCTGCGAGCTGCTCGAAGCCAACGGCATGGACGGCGTGCCCGCCGGCAGCGTCGTCCTGGCGGGCGCCGCCACCACGGCGGTCCAGCTGGCAGCCGGACAGACCATCCAACTCCAGGTCCAGGGCCTGGGAGAAGTCTCAGTGAAGGTGGAAGCATGACGACCCAGGAACCGCGGGCCTACGGAAGCACCGAACTCGACTACAACACCTACCTGAAGGTTCCGGACCTGCTGCAGCTGCAGCTGCCCCAGTCGGACCCCGCCCACCACGATGAGCTGCTTTTCATCGTCATCCACCAGGCCTATGAGCTGTGGTTCAAGCTCATCCTGCACGAGATGGAATCGGCGCTTGAGCTGGTGCGCGCCGACGAGGTGCTGAAGGCGCAGCACTTCGTCAAACGGGTGGTCGAAATCTTCCGCATCCTGGTGCCCCAGATCCACATCCTGGAAACCATGCGCCCGGTGGACTTCCTGCAGTTCCGCGACCGGCTGAATCCCGCCAGCGGCTTCCAGTCGGCCCAGTTCCGCGAGCTGGAGTTCCTGGCCGGCCTGAAGGAAGAACGCTACCTGGCGTTCTTCAAGAACCGGCCCGAGCTCGTCGAGATCCTCCAGAAGCGCCTGGCCGGCCCCGACCTGCGCACCGAATTCCTGGGCATGATGAAGCGTCTGGGCCTGGAAATCCGGGCGGTGTACCAGCACCCCGAGAAGCACCTGGAAGTGTACCTTCTGAGCGAATCGCTGGTCGAGTTCGACCAGTACCTGGGACTCTGGCGCGAGCACCACGTGCGCGTGGTGGAGCGGATCATCGGCTTCAAGCAGGGCACCGGCGGCTCCAGCGGCGTCAACTACCTGCGCTCGACCACCTCCAAGAAGTGCTTTCCCGAGCTTTGGGACGTGCGCTGCGAGCTGAGCAAGGAAAGCTGATCGCGGTCAATGCGCGCCCTGGAGATCCCTCCTTTCAGGCCTCCCTTCTGGGCGCGCGACGGTCACACCCAGACCATCGTGGCGCACCTGGCGCCGTCCCCGCGCCTGGCCGAGCCGGGCCAGCGCCACGAAATCGCGCTGCCGGACGGCGATCGGCTGGTGGCGCGCTGGCATCCGGCCCAGGATCCTGCCTCCGACACGGTGATTTGCCTGTTCCACGGCCTGGCGGGCTCCAGCGACTCAGACTACATCCACCGTTCGGCGCGAGTGGCATTGTCGCTCGGCCACGCGGTGCTGCGGATGAACCACCGCGGCTGCGGCGAAGGCCGCGGCCTGGCCCAGCTGCCCTACCATTCGGGCCGCGCCGAGGACCTTTCCTCGGGCCTGGAGCTGGCACGCAGCCTGGCCCCCGGCAAGAGGCTGCTGGCCGTGGGGTTTTCCCTGAGCGGGGCTGCGCTGCTGCTGCTGCTGGGCGGACGCCGCGGAACGCGGCAGCCCGACTGCGCCATCGCGGTGAATGCGCCCATCCAGCTCGAAGCTGCCGCGCTGCGATTGAAACAGGGGCTGAACCGCATTTACGACACGCGCTTCGTGAGCCTGTGCCGCCAGGACGTGGACCTGGCGATTCCCCGCTGGAGCACGCTGCACGACTTTGACCGGCTGTACACCGCGCCCCGGGGTGGCTTCGAAAGCCGCGAGCATTATTACCGGAGCTGCTCATCGGCCCCAGGCCTGGCCGACATCCGCAAGCCCACGCTGCTCCTGACCAGCGAGGATGATCCGTTCGTGCCGGTCGAGGATTACCTCAAGGCGCGCCTTTCAGCTTCCGTGCAGCTCCACCTCGAGCGTTTCGGAGGCCACATGGGCTACCTCAGCGCGCAGACCACTCCGCTCGGAACAAGGCGCTGGCTCGACCACGCCTTGCAAGAAGGAATTCGATTCCTGGCGCGCCGGAATTGAAATTTATCGGTAGCCCGGACCCGCACCTTCCATTAGAAAATCGCCTCCCCGCAATACTCGAACATCTTGAGGAGCCATGGACCCATCCTGCCTTTCGGGCCGAAAAATCCTGATTGCTGAAGACGAACAGGATCTGCTCGAACTTCTGGCCGATTTCTTGCGCCAGAAAAATGCGGTGGTCCTCGAAGCCCGGGACGGACAGTCCGCTTGGGAGCTCTTCGTGCGCGAAATGCCCGAGCTCATCCTCAGCGACGTGCGCATGCCCAAGCTGAGTGGCTTCGAGCTGATGCAGAAAGTGATGCACCACGAAGGACGCAGGCCTGGCTTCATCCTGATGAGCGGCCAGACCGAGTATTCACCCGAAATGGCCAGGAACCAGGGCGCCCATGCCCTGCTTGCCAAGCCCTTTTCGCTGAACGACCTGCTGGCCCAGGTCACCCTGGCGCTGACGCCGTCCGCGAAAGGCTGAGAGTTCCAGGCTTCAGTCGATCACGGAACCCGGACGCGAAGGCACCAGACGGGCCACGTCCAGCTCCTGGTCGCGGGCGCGCTTCAGGATGCCTTCGTAGACGTCACGAGCCATGCGGGGCTCGCGCGACAGGATCCACATGTATTCACGTGAAGGCTCGCTCACCACGGCCCAGCGGTAGTCGGCGTCCAGGTCGATGATCCAGTAGTTGGCCACGCCGATGTTCAGGAAACGCAGCCATTTGGGCAGGAACGTGACCTTGAGCTTGGCCTGGGTCTGGCGATCCGAGATCCGGGCTTCGCCATCCACCTTCTGGAGCTTGCCGTCGTCCAGCCCCACGCAGGTGTTCACCACCCGGAGCTTTTCGGCAGACTGCAGGGAGTAGTTCGCGGTGGCCTGGTCGCAGCCTTTCTGGAAGCGGTTCGGGAAGCGCGCGATCTCGTACCAGGTCCCCAGGTACCGGTCGACGTCCACATGGGAAACGGTCTTCATTTCGGAGCGGCTTTTTTCAGCCGAAGCGCATGCCGAGAGCACCGGCACACCCAGAGCCACCACCGCCAGCATCGCGCCCAACCAGAGACTTTTCCGCATTCGTGTTTCCCTTCCCTCTTGAGTCCCAGGATCTGCCCCGCGGGCCCCGGGCTGTCAACTCATCCCGGCCACCTGCTCCCGGCTACTCGGCCACCGCGGCGCCTTCCGCCCGGGGATCCGCCACGCCGATGACCTTGCCCGAAACCTCGCGCTCGATGGCATGCAGCTTTCCCACCGTGGGGCGAAGCTCCACCTTCCAGCCGCGCCTTTCGAGCGACTCGCGCACCTCGGGAGCGGGCCCGGGCTCCTCGAAGGAGAGCGATGCCGGCTTCCATTGCTGATGGAGGCGCGGCTCCAGCACCGCGTCCGGGAGCGAAGCCCCGAAGCGCACCCGCTGGACCAGGGTCTGCCAGACACCGCTGATGATGCGGGGCCCGCCCTGTGCGCCCAGCACCAGGCGCGTCGCGCCCGAAGCATCGCGCACCACGGTCGGAGTCATCGAGCTGAGCGGGCGCTTGCCTGCGGCCACGGAGTTGGCTTCGCCTCCGACCAGGCCGAACAGGTTCGGTACCCCAGGCTGGATGGCAAAGTCGTCCATCTGGTTGTTCATGAACACACCTGTTCCCGGCGGCACGAAGCCCGAGCCAAAGTCCTCGTTCACGGTCAGGGTCATGGCCACGGCCCCGCCCTGGCGGTCCACCACCGAAAGGTGGGTCGTGTGCTGGGGCTCGGGCTGACCCGGTCCGGCGGAGGCCGGACTCTTTCCAGGGTCGAAGGTTTTCCAGCGCCGGTCGAGGTAGGCCGGATCCAGCAGCCCGGCCAGCGGCACCCGGACCTGGTCCGGATCGCCGAAATGCTGGGCGCGATCAGCGAAGGCCAATGCCGAGCCGGTCGCCAGGGCATGGATGGCGGCCGCGGAGCGAGGGCCCTGGGCCAAGGCTCCGGCGCGATCGGCTCGTTCGGTATAACCCAGCAGCATGAGCAGCAGGGCGCCGCCTGAAGAGGGCGGCGGCATGGTCACGATCTCCAGGCCCTGGTAATGGCCCACCAAGGGCTCCCGCTCCACGGCACGGTAATCGGCCAGGTCCTTCTCGGTGAGCACACCTCCCGAAGCTTGCAGGCCCTGCACCAGCTTGCGGGCGACCCAGCCCCGGTAAAAGCCGTCGACCCCATGGTCGGCAACGGCCTGGAGCACCCTCGCCAGCTCGGGCTGACGGACGCGGGTGCCGATCGAAAGCGGCCCGGAAGCCTGGGGGCTTCCGCCCAGAATGCGCCGCGCTTCGGGGTTCAGCACGCTCCAACGCCCCCGGGCACCCGCCTCGGCGTACGGCGTGATCTCGAGGCCGGGCTCGCGGGCCAGCTGCAGGGCACGAGCCAGGATCCGCTGGAGCGGCAGCTTGCCCCACTTGCGATGGGCCAGCAGCAGTCCCGCCGGAACCCCGGGAACTCCGGAAGCCATTGCCCCGGCCTGCGAAAGGTCGGTCCTGGCCCGGCCCTCGCGGACAAAAAAATCCCGGTGGGCCACAGCAGGGGCCTTTTCGCGAAAATCCAGGGCCGAGCAAGGAGTTTTGCCGGGACGCGGGCAAGCCACCAGGAACCCGCCCCCGCCGAGCGAGGCAAAGTGCGGCCGGGTCACGGCCATCACGAAGGCCGTGCCCACCGCCGCGTCCACCGCGGTTCCCCCCTGCCGAAGCAGCTCCGCGCCCCAGGCCGAAGCCACCCGGTCGTCGGAGACCACCATGCCCCGGTGGCCCTGCGGAGACAGGGTCCGCGAGGCCCGGACCGGGGGCAGCGGGTCGGCCCCTGGCCCAGCGGCCTTTCCTGGCACCGCCACCAGGACCCAAAGCAGTCCCAGGACCATTCCACCCCGCCTCGACCCCTGTTTTTCACCCGAGCGCTTCAACCGCATCTGACGTTCCCCATTTTCGGATGACCCACAAGCTGGTAAGTTCCCCAGCCATGAGCATCGAAATGATTCAGGACCTCCTCAAGAACCCTCTCGTGCGCATCCCCTTCATGCTGAGCCTGGCCGTTGGCGCCGTGGGCACCATCGCAGGCGGGTTCTACATGACCTACCGCCTGCTGGTCTGGGTCGGCACTTACTGAGCGCGCTCCGGAACGATTCCGGACCGAAGTCCCCTTGCAGGACCCCTTCGAAGATCACTTCACGGTGATCTTCTGGATCGCCACCGGGCTCTCGGGGCGATCGTTGGGACCCCGGGGAGCGTTGATGATCTTCTGGACCACGTCCATGCCCTCGGTGACTTCACCGAAAAGGGTATGATGGCCGTTGAGCCAAGGCGTGGGTGCGGCCGTGATGAAGAACTGCGAGCCATTGGTGTTCGGGCCGGCATTGGCCATGGCCAGCAAGCCCGGCCGGTCGAAGTTGTCGGAGATCTGGGTCTCGTCCTCGAACTGGTAACCCGGACCGCCAGCGCCCGTGCCGGTGGGATCCCCGCCCTGGATCATGAAGCCCGGAATCACGCGGTGAAAGATGGTGCCGTTGTAGAGCGGCTTGCCTTTGACCTCCTTGCCGGTCATCGGGTTGGTCCACTTCTTCTTGCCCGTGGCCAGGCCCGCAAAATTCTCGATGGTCTTGGGAGCGCGCTCCGGGAACAGCTTGACCACGATTTTTCCGGCCGAGGTCTGGATCACGGCGGTCTTGGGCAGCGCGGCCCAGACGGAGCTGGAGGACAAGGACAGCAACAGGACAGCCATACAGGCCATGAGGTTTTTCATGGGCGCGAGTTTTGGCCGGGCCGGGCGGGTTTGACAAGGGCCAAGTTCGGGGACATCTTTCGACGCATGGCTTCCCCAAAACTCCGCGTCTATGGCTACTCCGGCTGCTCCACCTGCAAGAAAGCGCAGGCGTTCCTGAAGAAGAACGGGATCGAGTTCGAGGATCTGGCCATCGTCGAAACGCCTCCCACCCTCGCCGAGCTGCGCGCCATGCTGGGCCATCAGGGCGGTGAGCTCAAGAAGCTCTTCAACACCTCGGGCCAGCTTTACCGCGAGCTCAAGATGAGCGAGAAGCTGCCCCGCCTCGGCGAAACCGAAGCCCTGGAGCTGCTGTCGCAGCATGGCAAGCTCGTCAAACGTCCCTTCGCCCTGGGTGCGGGACTGGGCCTGGTCGGCTTCCAGGAAGCCGAGTGGAAGAAAGCGCTCGGCTCGAAGGCCTGACCGGTCCGGGCGGATCCCCGCTCAGCGGCGTTTGGCGACCGGAAGGTTCTGGGCCTTCCAGTCCTCGAAGCTTTCCAGGTAAGCCGCCCGGCGGTCCTTCAACAGCCACGTCCGCGCCATCTCGCGGCCGGCGCCGTCGCAGCAGAAGATGAGGGTCTTGCCGTAAGGCAGGTCATTGACCTTGGCGTCGAGTTCGGAAGAGACCACCACCAGCGCGCCTTGGGGCGAGCCCTGCACGACGTCATCGATGTCGCGGATGTCGATCAGCACGGCCATCTGGTTGCGCAGCTGACCCATGACTTCCATGGCCGACATGGCCCGCGGCTGCGGTCCATCGTCCCCTTTGGGCCACAACGCCACCGTGAGTCCCACGACGAGGAGAGCGCCGACGACGCTCCCGAGCACGATCCATTTTTTTCGGTCCATGACTTATGGAATGCTATTTCGGGGCTTATTTCAAGCCCACATACAGGCGGTGGACGTCATCGTTGTCGTCCAGGGCTTCCAGGAAGTCGGTCACTTCCTTTTTCTGGGCGGCGTCCGCGATTTCCAGGGGGTTCTTGGCCAGGTAGCTCAAGTCCGCCTGGGTCACGGTCCAGCCATTCTTCGAGACGAACTTCGACACCGTATCCAGGTCCGTCGGGTCAGCGATGAAACGCGCTCCCACGTGCCCAGCCGGGACATCTTCCGCTTCCAGGGGCTCCACGTTCTGGGCCCCCGCTTCGATGGCCACCGACTCGATGTCCAGGGTCTTGTCCGCATGCGTGGCTTCCACCACTCCCATGCGGTCAAACATCCACGCCACGGCCCCCTGGGCTCCCAGCTGGCCCTTGCGGAACAGCACGCGCACATCGGCCGAAGTGCGATTGCGGTTGTCGGTCAGGCACTCCACGATGACCGGCACCTTGTGGGGCGCGAAACCTTCAAAAGCCACCAGGTCATACTGGACGGCCTCTTCGCCGATCCCCGCGCCCTTCTTGATGGCGCGCTCGATGGTGTCGCGGGGCACGGACTGCTTCTTGGCCGCTTCGACCGCGGCCCGGAGCCGCGAGTTGTTGTCGGGTTCGGCGCCCCCCATCTTGGCGGCCACCTGGACCTCCTTGACCAACTTGCCGAAAATGGCCCCGCGCTTGGCGGCGGTAGAGACTCGACCTGCGTGTTTCCATTGTGCGCCCATGGGGCTCTTCTAGCCCGGCGCGTGGGTCGGCTTCAAGCGACAACGCATTTCCAGCCCTCCTGAATTCAAGGCTCCTTGAACAGGCGGCCCTCATCCCATAAGGTGCCCCCATGGCCAAAACCGGCGTGTTGTTGCTGAACCTGGGTACCCCCGACGATCCCCACCCTCCGGCCGTGGGCCGTTACCTGCGCCAGTTCCTGATGGACGAGCTGGTCATCGACATCCCGGCGCTGCTGCGCTGGATCCTGGTCAAGGTGCTGATCGTGCCCCGGCGCGCCCACACCTCGGCCGAGGCCTACCAGAAGATCTGGACCGAGCGGGGCTCCCCCCTGCGCTTCCATACCGAAGACCTGGCCGCCAAGGTCCAGGCCCTGCTCAGCCCGGCCACCCCGGTCCGCAT
>CANFHS010000097.1 GCA_947446835.1 Bacteriovoracaceae bacterium | reverse complement strand
GATGCAGAAAAAGTCGCAGGCCGGGCTCTTTGGCAAGCTGGAGCCCCGTCCGGCCGCCCGGGCCGGCGAGGCCCTGGTCCAGGCCCGTGCCGCGGTGGAAGCCGAGACGCAGGAGCTTCGCGATGCGCGTGAGGCCCTGGTGGGGCTGGGGTATCGCGAAGCCGACGTGAGCGGCGTGCTCAAGAAGCTCATGGAGGGGATCAGCTCGCCTCCCAGGGCCGAGCAGCTGATCCGCCAGGCCCTTCAGAAGCTGGGGTGAGGTTCCATGATGATGATCGACGACTCCGAGTTTGCTGAGAACGGGTCCGGCCGTCTGGTCAGTCCCCAGGTCCACACAGGTGACGAGGCTGCGCGTTCGGCCGATGCCGAGCGGTCGCTCCGCCCGCAGGCCCTGGACGAGTACGTTGGCCAGAAGAAGGTGAAGGAAAACCTGTTCCTCTTCCTGGAGGCCGCCCGTCAGCGCGGCGATGCTCTGGACCACGTGCTTCTGGCGGGTCCTCCTGGCCTGGGCAAGACCACCTTGGCGCACATCGTGGCCAACGAGATGGGCAGCCAGATCCACACCGTGGCCGGCCCGAATATCGAGAAAAAGGGCGATCTGGCGGCCATCCTGACCAACCTGCAGCCGCGCGACGTGCTGTTCATCGACGAGATCCATCGCCTGCAGAAGACCATCGAAGAGGTCCTCTACAGCGCCATGGAGGACTTCAAGCTCGACATCATCATTGGCCAGGGCCCGGGAGCCAGGACCCTGCGCATCGACCTGCCCAAGTTCACCCTGGTGGGCGCCACCACCCGCACGGGCCTGCTCTCCAGTCCTCTTCGCGACCGTTTCGGCGTGCCGCTCAGGCTGGATCTTTACCCGGTCGAGGAGCTCGAGCAGATCGTGGTCCGATCGGCCGGGCTCCTGGGAATCCGGATCGACGATTCGGGCGCCAACGAGGTGGCTCGCCGGTCCCGCGGAACGCCCCGGATCGCCAACCGCCTGCTGAAGCGGGTGCGGGACTTTGCCCAGGTCAAACGCCAGAGCTCGTCCATTGACCGGGAGCTGGCGCAGGCGGCGCTGAGCCTCTTTGAGGTCGACCATCGGGGCCTGGACACCCTGGACCGGAAGTTCCTGCTGACCTTGATCGAGAAGTTCGACGGGGGTCCGGTCGGGATCGATACACTGTCCTCGGCCATCGGCGAGGAGCGCGATACCCTGGAAGACGTGTATGAGCCCTTCCTGATCCAGGAAGGATTCCTGCAGCGGACTCCCCGCGGCCGGATGGCCACCCGGCTGGCCTGCGAGCACCTGGGTTTTCCCTGGGAGCCTGAGGTTGTGTCTTAAATCCCACAGACGGGTCGGGAGTGCCTGTGACTAAAATCACACAGACCTCCTCTTTTGTGTGTTTTTGACGCAACAAGTCATAATTTTCGGAATCCCGAATTCCACTCTAAAGCGCTGGAATTGCAGTTGAAAACGGGCTAATCAAAATTCGTGTCCCGGAACGGCTCAATCTTTACACCATGGGCATACGCCTTGCTCCATAGGCTCCAGCAAGGAGCGCTATGACCCCGCAACGGACGCTGAAGTCGGCAGTGAACCTTTCTGGAGTGGCCCTGCATTCCGGAAAGCAGGTGAATTTGCGAATTCTGCCTGCCCCTGCCCAGTCGGGAATCGTCTTTGTCCGCACGGACGTTCCCCATTCGCCGCTGATTCCGGCTCATTTCCAGAATGTGGTGAGCACGCGCCTGGCCACGACCCTGGGCCGCGACCAGGTCACCGTGAGCACCGTGGAGCACCTGCTGGCCGCGCTGGCTGGCCTGGGTGTCGACAACGCCCGGGTCGAGGTGAGCGGGCCAGAAATCCCCATCCTGGACGGAAGCTCGCTGCCCTTTGTCCAGGCCATCGAGGCCGTGGGTACCGAGAGCCAAGGCACACCGCGCACCGTGCTGGCCATCCGCCGCCGCGTGGAGCTCAAGATCAACGAGAAGTGGGCGGTGGCCGAGCCCTCCTCCCGCCTGGAAGTGCACGGCTCGATCGAATGGGATCACCCCTCCATCGGCCACCAGGAATTCCACTACATTGATGGAAAAACACCGTTTTCGGCCATCGCCGACGCCCGCACCTTCTGCCTGCTTCGCGACGTCGAGGCCATGAAGAACGTGGGCCTTGCCCTGGGCGGCTCGCTCGACAACGCGGTCGTCGTGGACGGTGCCCAGGTCCTCAATCCGAGTGGACTACGGCACCCCGACGAGTTCGTGCGCCACAAGGTGCTGGACGCCCTGGGCGACTTCAAGCTTTCGGGCTTTGCCCTGCAGGGCTATGTGCGGCTGCACCGCGCGGGGCATGACCTGCACAGCCAGCTGCTGGCAGCCATCTTTGCCGACGCCAACAACTACGAGATCATCGGGCCGGCGGCTTCGGGTGAGGCCTCGCAGGGGTCGGTGGCCCGCCTCCGGGCGGCCGTTTCCCGTGGCTTCGTGGCTTCGCTCTGAGGGCCCGGTTTCGGCTTGAAAAAGGCATCCCGCTCCGTTACCCCTGTCCACCTGTAGGTCGGGACGTAGCGCAGCCTGGCTAGCGCACTTGCATGGGGTGCAAGGGGTCGTGGGTTCGAATCCCGCCGTCCCGACCATTACAGAAAAAAGGCCGACCCTCGGATGAGGATCGGCCTTTTCTGTTTTGTGGGGCTAAATTTTCGAGCCCGTATTTAATTTGGGGATTTCCACTCGGGCGTAGGTGCCGCGGGCGGCCTGCAGAAACTCAAGCTGACCACCTGCGGCTTCTAATAGTTTTGAGGCTCCAAAGATTCCCAAACCTGTTCCGAGCACCTTTGTGCTCAGGGGGTCACGCTCCTGCGATTTCCAACTTGGATCGCCTGAATGACCCAGAATGCGAAAGGATCTTCCATGAGAAGATCGTATTCAACTTCTGATAAGGCCTGGCGGGAAGCTCAAACCGGATTCGAGTTACACGTCCCGAGACCGTAAGGATAACGTTCTTCCCGATAGTGTCCTGGACTCGCGCAAGGGTCATTGCTTGGGCCTCACCACTTTGTTCCTTCTGGCGGGTGAGCGCCTCAATCTGGACGTGGCGTTGGTTCGCGCCCCCGACCATGTCTTTCCCAGGATCTGTTCCCAAGGGAAATGCGTCAATGTGGAGATGCTGAAGTCGGGCGCATTGCAGACCGATGCGTTCTACGTCGAGAACTTGCTGATTCCCAAGGAGGCGCTTGAGCGGGGTGTTTACCTTCGCTCCTTGAAATCGCCGACGGAAGTCTCTGCCAGCCTCTTTCTGGGATTGGGCTACGTGGCGGCCCAAAAGCAGCCTGATGTCGCCGAGGTGCTTTACGAGAAAGCAATCGCGAAGGCACCGGGATTTGCCGATCCTTACTCCAATCTTGCGGCGTTGGATGCCATCCAGGGGCACTTGCCGGAGGCCATGGCGCACCTTGAAAAAGCCCTGGCGCTGAACCCGTTGCATTACCCTTCTGCAATCAATCTGGGTGTTCTTCATCATCAGCAGGGGCGGTTTACAGCGGCCGTTCAGGCCTACGAAAGGGCCATCCGGATCAATCCGCTCGCAGTGCAGGCGTATCGGCGCAGGTCCAAGGCCAGCTTGTCGCTAGGCGACGAGCGAGGCGCTTTGCTGGACCTCGAAAAGATTCTCGTGGTCCAGCCCCGCTTTTGCGATGTGCGTGAAGAGGCGGAACATTTGCGTAAGAAGCTCAACGTGAAGGTCAAGGCCGCGGACCCGACCTCTTTGGCTGAACTCAGAGCCTCGGGCCGTTGCCTTTCCTTGGCACCTTGAAGCGCCCGGACGCTCAGGGCAGGGAATCGAAATCGATCTCGAACTCGTCCATCAGGTGATCGCCTTCGTCGAGCGCGCGCATTTCGGCCGGGAATTCCTTTTTCAGCGCGTTGATCTGGGCTTGCGCGTCGGCCTCGGTGAGGTGCGTGTACGCATTCGAAACCTCCGAAAGCAGGCTCTCCTTGAGGGACTGGGCCTGGGCGCCCGTGGCGTGCTCCAGGTCCGAGCGGAGGCTCCTGGCCCTGGCCAGGTGGTCATTGGCCCGGCTCACGTTCAGCGGCGCCGAGAATTTGCGGATCATCTCGTCCACCGATGCGTTCATTCCGGCCAGGCGCTGGACGTGCTCGCGCCGGCATTCCAGGCAGTCAGATCCCATGCCATAGCGGCGGGTCGCCTGCCTTCGGAGCTCGTAGGCCGTGCCGGACAGCTCGTCGGCGGACTCGAGCGAGTCGAAGGGGACGCGCCCGTGCGTGAGGTCCTGGTACAGCCGGTTCAGGATTGTCTGCGCTTCGCGGGCCTGCTGGTTGAGCGCCTCGATCTCATTGAGCTGCTCCCGCCCGCTCGCCTTCAGGGCGATGTCGAGGTACTCGAGTCGCGCTTCCAGCGGCTGGATCAGCTTAAGCGCGTCTTGCGCCTCGTTGCGGAAGGGCGTGATGTGGTCGGCCAGTCTCGACACGAGCCAGATCTCGGCCTCCAGGCGCCCATCCAGGGCCGACAGGGTCGCATTGCGCTCTTCCGCCATGAAGATGGCGCGGTCCGCGGTTCCCATTTCCTTGGGGAAATTGTCCGGATCCAGGCGCTTCCGCTGGGCGGCGTTCAGTTTGAATCGCACGTAGCCGACGTCCGGGATCTGTCCCTCGACGTAGGGAGGGAACGGCGGGTGCAGGTGCTTGACCCGCAGCTTGTCCAGATTCTTCCTCGTGGCACGCAGCGTGTGCTCGGTGTTCTTGAGCAGGTCCAGCAAGAGGTTCACCTTGCTGTCGATGCGCTTGGACAGGTATGGCGTGCGCCCCTCGGTTCGCGTGGCCTTGGCCAGATCCACCAGGTCCCAGGCGTGGCTGATGACCTCATCGAACTGATGGGTGTCTCCGTACGGGCCAGGGCGCCTCTGGTCATAGCGGACGTAGCCCCTGAGGGGCAGGTCCTCCACCCGGTCGCGGATCAGGTGCCGCACTTCATGTTTCAGCGAGGTGACCCTGGAGCGGGATCCGCGAAGCACCTCCTGGTAGGACAGGGTGATCAGGTTCCGGTTGGGGCTGTAGAACGCGGTGCTGGCTTCCTCGTCCAGGCCGTCCGGGTCAAACACCAGTCTCGTCCCGCACCGCTCATTCAGCAGCCAGGCGGTGCGGTTCAAGGCATGGCCGTCCTTGACGGGCAGGATCTGGAGCGGCTCGAAGGCGCCCTCGAATCCCATGGGCGCGACCAGCTCGACCCCGTGAAGGAGCAGCAGTTTTCTCGCCGACTCGGTCACCCGGGTCAGGAATTGGGGGCGACTGGGCAGCTCGCCCGGCTCGCCGCCTTGCAGGATGTGCAGCAGGCGCTTCTCCGGGGTGCCGTGCCCTTTCTGCCTGAGCGCGATCAGGCGCTGGCGTTCCGTCGCGATGGCCTCCGAGGCCGCCGGAGGAAGCTCGGGCAGGAGCAGCGGTTCGGCAGCTGCGGCCACGGGAAGCGCGCCGCGCGCAGGTCCGGCCTCGGACTGAAAACGCGCGGGGGGCGCCGCGCGCTTGGTCGCCGGAAGAAGTGCGCCACGCAGACCCAGCACCGCAAAAATGCTGTCGGTGGCAGCCCGGAGCATTCCTTGGGCCCGCTCGGCCTGCAGGGCCCGGGAAAGCTCGCTCGGGACTCCGTCGGCCTTGGCGTCTACCTTGCCCAGCTCGTCATGGGCCTGGGCCGCGGAAATCCCGCTTTGGACGGCACTGGTGCCTGCGGCCCCGGCCAGGCCGACGCTTGCCACGCGCGCTCCTGCGCGGACGGCCGTCACACCCGATTGGGCTGCCTTGTGCAGCAGGCCTGCCGGAGAAAAAAGCAGCGACAGGGTGAAGCCGTGCGGAAGCTTTTCGTCCAGCTGGCGGGCCAGGTGGCTGCTCAGGCTTCCGCCTCGGGTCGATCTCTCGATGGCGGCGCCTGCCACGATGTCGGCACCCGTGATGAGCATCCCGCCCGCGAACGCCGGCATGAGGCCCAGGGCTGCGACCGGATAAAGCAGGGGCGCCACGGCAATGGCCGTGGCCTTGGCGCCCAGGTCGGAGAGGGCCAGCTCGCGGTTGGCCGACGCCTGTGCCACGACCTGGGCGTAGGCCATCAGGGCTGCATCGAGCTGTTGCCGCGAAAAACCCCACTTGGCCTTCAGTCGCCTGATCCGTATGCCGGAGCGGTCCTGGGCGGCGCTGGAGGCGGCCTCCTGCTCGCGCACCAAGCGCGGTTTTCCCCAGGCATCGTTGGAGTAAAAGGCGCCCACCTCGTACAGCAGGTCACCAAAGGTTCCGCCCTGCCGGGAGGCTTCCAGCAAGAGGCGCAGGTCCTGGTTGAGGCCTTCAAGCTCCTGGGCCACCGCGGACTCGTACGCGGACCAGCTGACGGCAGGTGTGAATTTCAGGCCGGGCTCGGCGGTCTTGAACGCCGGAGGCAAAAGCGCCTGGCCCTCGATCAGCACCACGTGCTTGCGCCTGGGATCCAGGATTTCGGTCCAACGCCCTTGGGCTGAAGGGAACAGGGTTTCAAAAGCGCGGATCAGCTCGCGACCCTCGGGCTGCCGCAGGTCCTCGAACCGGAAGGCGCCCAGGCTCAGCAGGCCCCGCGAGTCACGCCCGGCGCCGTGGCGGATCAGCAGCAAAAGGCTTGCCTTCGCATCGACCGGAAGCCCTTGCAGCAGCTTCCTGGCCAACGGGGAAAGCGTCTGGCCCTCCGCGGAATCCAGGACCGCCTGGAGCTGCAGCTCTTTTCCGGTCTGGAACTGGCGGGCCACATCCAGGGCGCGGGCCAGGGTGGAGTGGGAGTCGCCCAGGGCCACCAGGTCGGCCACGCTCAGGTAGGCGGCCCGATCCTCGGGCATGGGTTCCGCTTCTGCGCGGGCCTCGGAGAAGTGCAAAAAACTGCAAAAACCCAGGGCCAGGACGGCGAAAAAGCAAAGCCTCATGATCGGGTTATCTAATGGGTGTGGATCAAAAAAGCCACATGAACCTCTTCGCTCCGGCCCGGTTTCAGTCTGCATTCGAAGTGTCCAAAAGTTCGACGCTGGGAAGGCCTCGGGAAGCCCAAGGTGAGCCGGGAGCGACCCTTGGGGTGGCTCTGAACCTTTTGATTTTATTAAAATATTACCAGTAACCAAAAACTGGCTTGACGCGCATTGTCGAGCTGGGTAGCCACTTCCCTCTGTGTGGGTCCGATTGAAGCCGGCGTGGGAGGCGTCAAGGGATGGGGAAGTTGAAAGTCATTTTATTGGGATTAGTGCTCATTGGGGCGGGAGTGGCCCGGGCCGAGGGTGACCTGACCCCCGGCATGGTCCAGGAGTCGCGAAAGCAGCTCTGGACGCAGTACCGCCTGGCGGTGCCTTACCTCTCCGAGGTCATGGAAAGCGTGCCGTTCCGGCGCGACTCGGGCGATCGCCTGCTCCATCAATTCGGGTCGAGCATGGGCATCTACATGCTGAGCGGACCCCTGCGGGGGAACCTGATCCTGAACAAGACGGTCCTGGGCTCCCGTGGCCTGGACTTCGAGCCCAGCTCCTTGGCCGTGGTCTTCCACGAGGGCTGGCACGCCTACCTGGATCAGCTCATGCCCCCTGCCGAGCGCCGGTCCCTGGAGGAGTACTGGGTCAATTATTACGGCTCAGACAAGTCCACTTCGAGGGACACGGCCATCTGTTACGGCGACGAGGCCATGGGCAGTTACGTGGAGGGGCTTGCAGGCAAGTACGCGTCCCTGGTCGAGCGCTACAAACGGGATGGCAAGCTGGCCGCCAAGCTCGTGCAGGCCTACCGCCGGGATTACGAAGGCTTCGAACTTTACGGCTACTGCGCGGAAGTGGAGCCTTCTCCGCGGCCCATCAGCGCCCATGAAATGAACATCATCCGCCGGGTCACGGCCAATGTGTTTCCGAAGCCTGAGGAGCTGGTCGAAAGGCTCAAGCTCAGGTTCCCCGGAGTTCATCGCTCTTCTTGAGAGGCTGAACCATGGCCATTCGACTCAGCCAGGTCCTGCTCATCCTGTCCGCACTGATGGCGCTTCCGGCGTCCGGCTCGGCGCTGCCTGAGCCTTTCCGCCCGCAGGGCGGACCCCAGGGGTTGCTGCCCCAGGAAGGGCTTCCGCCCCAGCCTCCGGGCGCCATCAGTCGGGCGCTTGTCGTGCTGAAGCGGACTGCGGGTCCGCTGCAGGCTTACGCTGACCTTCAGCAGGCCGTGCGGGATTCGGAGGCCAAGTTCCAGCCCGAAGTGGCCATGGCTCGCGCCAGCCAGAAGACCGACGCCGAATTCAGGCGTTTGTCGCGCGCCTTGGAGACGGGCCTTCGGTCCGGCAGCCCTTCGCGCATCCGGCAACTTGCGCTCATTCCCGGCTCGAACGTGGTGGTTTATCGCGGTCCTATGCCGTGGTCGATGCAGGTCAGCCTGCAGGCTCAAGGCTTTGAGGTCCTGACGGATGCCAGGACCCGCCTTTTTCTCGAAAAATCCACGGTCCAGATCGGGGCCAAGCCTGCCTGGAACCTGAAGGACGCCGCGGGCAAGCCGCTGCGTGGCACGGGTGTCCGCATCGCCGTCATCGACACGGGCATCGATTACACGCACCCGGGTCTGGGTGGCTGCACCCAGCAGCAGTTCCTGGAGCGCGCGTGCGCCAAGGTCATTGAT
>CANFHS010000096.1 GCA_947446835.1 Bacteriovoracaceae bacterium | reverse complement strand
CGAGGCGAACGAGAAGATGCCCAGCTTCCTGAGGAGCGCTTCGCTTTCCGAGATGCGGTTCTCCAGGAGCGGCTCGTCCTTCTGGAATCTCAGGGCACGCCGCACGATGTCCTCGCGGGTTCCCGAGAGCCCCTCGACCTCGATCCGGCTGACCCGGGCCAGCGGGCCTTCCTCGAACTCGAGCTTCACGTGGGCCAGGCGGTTTTCGTCGGCGTAGGCCACGACCCGGTCAGTGCCTTCGTTGCGCACCCGGAAATCCAGGTAGCCCCGGGCCCGGTAAGCGGCCTTGAGCGCTTCGATGCCTTCGTTGAACGAGAACAGGTTGATGGCGCGGCCTTCCTGGACGCCCAGCTTGGCCAGGATCTCGTCGCGGGCGAACACCGTGAGCCCCGAGATCTCGACCGCCTCGACGCGGGTTTGGCGCCCCTCATACAGGTAGACCACCAGCTCGACCTGGTCCCCTTTCGGATTGAAGGTCTTGCGGACAGTCACCACCTTGGAGGCCAGGTAACCCTGGCTCCGGAGCCACTCGACAAGCAGCTCCACCGACTTGCCGATTTCCTTCTCGCTGTAATACCCGTGCTGGGTCAGCACCGGCGCCCTGCGAAGGAACTCCTCGCGCAAGGCCAGGGTCCCGAACACCGCGTTCCCGTCGAAATCGATCCGGCCCAAGCGGACCTTGGGTCCCTCGCTGATCTCGAAGGTGACCTTTTTTTCGCGGCTGGCTCCCCCTTCGAAGGTGTACGGAGTCACGCGGACCCGGGCATAGCCCGAGGCCCGGTACTCGTCCTCGATGCGATCCTGGATCGAGCTGATGTAGTCGCGCGAAAAACCGACCAGGCGGAGCTCGTCCACGAGCGAGGAAAGGCGTCCGGAAGTGAAGACCGTGTTTCCGCGGAACCCGAAAGCCACGCGGTCCCCCAGGTCCACCTTGAATACCAGCTCCACCCAGCGGTCCGCGTCCCCGGGCCTCACGCCCGTGGGCAGCGCCGAAGGAGCAGGCGCATCCATCGGAGACGCGGACTCGGCGGCGCGCGCACCGATGAACTCCTGGGTCGCCAGCAGGTCCTGGATGGCGCGGCGATCCACCGCGACCTTCTCCTGGTCGAGCCGATCGCCCAGCCTCAGCCCCAGACCCGAGTGCAGCGCCTCCAGTCGGCTTGAGGAGTCGGCATCGCCCTGGCGCGCGGACTCCAGCCGGATGCGACCGATGCGGGTCGGCTTGCCCTCCTCGACCTGGATGCGGACCACGTTTTCGAGGGTGCCGGCATCACCCCGCTCCCGCACCAGATCACTGCGGACGCGGACCTGCTCGAAGCCGCGCAGGCGGTAAAGCGACTGCAGGTTTTCGAGCGACCGCACCACCTTGGTCCGCTCCAGCGATTCGCCGGCGATGATCTCCAGGGCCGCCTCGACATCGGGCCCTTCAATGGCCGTCACGCCGATCAGCTCGATCCGGTCGATCTCGACCACCGGCTCGGCAGCAGCCACATCCCGGGGGAGGGAGCTCCAGAGCAACAGCGTGACGAGAGGGATCAGTTTCCAGGTACCCATCTGACCGCTATTTGAACCTCTTTTGCACCTTCAGGTCCACGCCATACGAAGTCTGGGGTTCCTTTGTCGCCAAACCTTCCTGGGAGTCCCAGACCCCGTTGATCGAGAATCCGGGGGTCACATGGTACTCCAGGTTGACCTGCTTCTGGCTGCTGGTGCCGACTCCCACCGTGCTGCCCACCGAAACATCGACCTTCTTGCCGATCCGGCGCTTGATGACGATTTTCGGGGAGGTCGTGCCCTCGGTGTCGGTCCGGGGACGGAAGACCGAGGTCCCGGGCTGGGTGGTGACCGCTTCGTCCAACTGGATCTGGAAGCCCGTCTTGTTCTGCACGTCCCGGTTGAAGTCCAGGGAATGAAGCAGCAGCGAGGCCGCCTCGCCCTGCTCGTAGGCACTGCGGTCGCCCGAACGCAGCTTGCGGACCTCGTCCGTGGTGACACCCAGCGCCAAAAGCGAGAGGATCTCGGACTCCGGAAGGACGGGACTGGAGGACAGGTCGATCTTGTAGTTGTCCATCCGGCCCGAAGCATACAGCTGCACCTTGGTGCCGCCCACCTCGGTGGTCGAGGTCATGTTGAAGGCCGGGTTGATGACGGCAGGGTTGTCGAATTGCACCTGGGCCGACTGGATGGTGAAGGTGCGATCCTTGAAGCTCATGCGTCCCTGGACCACCTCGGCCGTCCCAAGGAGCCTCGGGGCTTCGATCGTATTGACCACGCGGACCTGGGCCTTGAGTTCGGCATCAAACAGGTCGTTCTGGACCAGGATGCCCTGGTCGCCACGCACCTCGATGTCGAGCTTGAACTTCGGAAAGTCCCCTTCGCGGCCCACGCCTCCGGCCGGCGTGTAGCGGGCCGCCTTCAGCGTGGGACCCTGGTTCTGGTTGAGCACCTTCTCGCGCGACAGGGCGCTTTCCACCAGGAAGTTGCCGTCCACCGCATATGGCGGCTCGGTTCCCTTGACCGTGGCCTTTCCCCTGAGCTTCACGAACTGGAAGGGAAAGACCTTCAGCCGGCTACCCTGGACGTTTCCACCCAGCTGGAGCAACGGATACCGGTCCGGGAAAACCTCGATCGCCCCGTTGGCGGAGACCCGGCCCCCAGCCAGATCTCCCTCCACGTCATCCACCGAGATCCGGTTCTGCCGGAGCGAGATCGTGCCGCTCACGTTCTCGAAGGGCGACTCCACCCCCGAAACCCGAAGCATGACGTCGGCCAGCTGGGTCCGTCCTTCGATGGTCGGTGAACCCAGCCTTCCCCCGAGGCGATAATCGAGGACGCCCGCGCCCGAGGCCTGGAGGACGCTGGCGGTGAAGAACTCGCTGATCGAAGCATCGAGCTTGCCGTCGACGACGCCGGCCAGGTTGCCATCGTCGGCGTGGAGCTTGAGGCGCGACTCGCCCGAGCCGCCGACCAGGACCAGGCCCGGCAGATCGAAGGAACCCCGGTCCACGGTCATCCTGAGCGGCTGCTTGAGCGTGAACCGCGTGCCGGTCTTGCCGAGCAGGTAATCTTCCAGTTCGAGGGTTCCAGAAAGGCGCTCAGGATCGGAGGTCGGAAACCGCAGATCCACCTTGCCGGTGATGAAGCCCTCGAGCTTGTCGTCCTGGATCAGCCTGGGGTTCAGCAGCAGGATGGCCGGCGCGAAGTCCAGGGCACCGACCTCGGCCTTGAGGGCACCCTTTCCTCCCGGCTTGAAATCCCAGTTCAGGTCCAGGGTGCCCTGCCCGCCGAACGCGTTTCCTTTGGCCTCCAGCCGGCCATCCTTGCTGCTGATGACGAGCTCACTTCCCGGGTAAGCCACGCCGCGGATGCTGAGCGCCGACAACGCCAGACGCGTGGTGGACTCGAGCGCGCCCTCGCGACCCTTGCCGCGACTCACCACCGAGAAGCTGCCACGCACAGGCACGTCGAGGCTGGCCACGTGGTCAAAATCGCTGGCCTGGAGGTTCTGGCTGCGGAGTTCCCAGTCGAACCAGGGCTGCGGCCCGAACGAGATCCGTCCATCGAGGATGCCCGTGGCCTTGGTCGCGCGGAACTGGTCCAGGTAGTAGCGACCTGAATCATAGCCGCCAACCAGGGTCACGTCGTTGAAGCGCTCTCCGACCCAGCCCCAATTCTTTCCGGCAAGCTCCGCCTGGACCTTCAAGCGGTCGAGCGAGAGCCCTCCGCTCACATTCATGGTGCCGCTCACTCCGCCCACGAGCGTGCGGGGGAACCAGCTGACCTTGGAAGTCAGGTCACCGAAAATCCGGTTCAGGTCCTCGACCCGGCCCGGAAGGAACCGGGCCCGCAGGTTGATGGAGTCCGGGTCCTCGAGGGCGATCAATCCTTCGACGCTGTAAGGGGTTTTTCCCTGCCTGGCCTGGATCCCCTTGAAGAGCAGGTTCGAGGGTCCGTCGTCGTAGGTGATGCGGCCCTTGAAGTCCCCGAAGGTCAGCTGAAGGTACGCGGCGTCCTTCAGCTCGGCATCGAAATCGAGCACCACCCGCTCGGGCCTTCCGTGGACATGCAGGGCCAGGCTTCCCTCGCCGCGGACGTCGCGCTCGGCCAGCTGACCCAGGTCCTGCAAGGCGGCAGGGCCCGAGGCCTTCAGGTCCCAGCCGGTCTCGAAGTCGATCTTGCCCGATGCCGCGAGACGGTTGCGACCTGCCACCACGAAAAACCCGTCGGGATGAAGGGCGTGGGAGTCGATGACCATTCCGCCCTGGAGGGCGAGCTGCGGAATGTCCAGGATCCGGTGCAGCGGACGAGGCACGCCCAGCTTCTGGTTGTCGAGCCGGAAGCCGGGAACCTGGAGATCCACCTGGGTGCGAGCAACCCACTGGCCCTTGCCGCGGCCCGGCTGCCAGGTGCCCTGCACCTTGCCGCTCACACGGACATCCATGGACCACACGTCACGAAGCACGGGGGCCGCAAGCCAATGCAGATGCGCGCGCTCCAGCTGCGCGGTCACCTGGATCGGCTCGTTGGAGCCCGGGCGGAACCGGAAGGCGCCCAGCGTGACCCGGCCACCGCGACCGGGCTGCGCCGTGCCGGAGCGGGGCAATTCGGGCGAACTCAGCACCGCCTTGGACACGAGCAGCTCGCCTCCGCCGGCTCCAGACCAGGACCCTTGGGTCTCGAAATGCTCGGCCTCGAGCGCTCCGGCCTTCAGTCCCTTCACGGTCAGTGCCCCTTCCGCACTGATTGTCTGGGCCAGACGGTCCAGGTTGCCCCGGACCCTGCCGTGGAAGCTGGCCTGGCCGCTCAGGGGAACCCGGCCGACAGGAGCGAGCCATTCCCGGAACCGGGCCAGATCGCCGTCCACCGTGGCGCTCGCATCGAAAGGCAAACCCTTGGGGTCGAGCAGGTCGCCGATGATCTGGCCGGTGAGCCGGAAGCGCACGCCCGGCTCGTTCAGCTCCAGCTCCTCGAACCGGAGACCTTCGGAATTGATCCGCAGCAGGGCACGGAAGCGCTCGATCGAGCTGACCGGAAACTGCACTCCGCGCGGTGCCGAGGCACGGATGTCCCGAAGAGCCACGCGCAGCTGGTAGCCAGGACCCGCGCCGACTTCGGACCAGGGCGCGATGTCGGCCGATTCGGCCATCAGGTGGGCTTCGGCGCCCGATTTCTTCCATTTGAGGTGGACCGTCGTGTCCTCGAGCGCAAAAGCGTCAGCCCGGACCTGCAGCAGGTCGTTCCAGTGAAGCGAGAGCTTGCCTGCCTTTTTCTCGGGCTTTCCCGCCGCCGCGTCCAGCGACATGTCCAGCTCGCCGCGAACGACCCTGACGCGGTGGATGCGGATATTGCCCGAGAACATCTGCACCGGCGCGAACGCCAGCTCGATGCGCTCGGCACTGACCCGCGTGCCCTCCGGCAGGCCCAGCGCATTCCGCGCGCCCACCTGCACCCTGGGATTGCGGACCGAGACCCCCGGCGGGAGGAACTGGATGGCCAGGTCGGAAAACTCGGCCTCGACGCCCAGATCCTTGGGCAGGTAGCGGATGGCTGTTCTCCTCAGCAGGACCGCGAAGCGCGGACTCTGGATGAACCCCACCACTCCGGCCACAAGGAGGCCGATGATCGCGATGAAGATGAGGAAAGGGCGCTTGAACATCGGGTCTCAGGATTTTTCGGGCGTTCCGTACTTCTGGTCGAGGATCATCCGGACTCGATCCTCGCAGTCGCGATAGCCGGCGGCCACCTCGTGCACCAGTCGATACCACTTGAGGGCCTCCTCGGGTCGGCGGAGGCTCTCGTTGGCTCGCGCCATGAGATACATCGGTTCGATCTTCTCTTCGCGGGGAACTTCCGGATCCCCGAGCAACGGTTCGAGCGCCAGGCCTGCCTCGAAAGCCCTGCCCGACTGGATCAGGGCAGAGGCCAGCAGCGTCACGGCCGAGGCATTCAGCCCCGGGTCACCGGCAGCGCTCTGGAACTGGCGCGCTGCCAGGTGAAAAAGCTCCATCTCGAAAAAGGCCACCCCGAGGTCCAGGCGATCGCGCGCGCTGGCGCTCTCCTGGTCCCGCTCCAGATGCGCGGCGAACTGCTCCATGGCCTGCGCATCGCCGAACACCAGGCGCTCCAGGGCCTGCGACTCACCCGCGGTGCCGTCGGCGAAAACCCCCAGACCGAGTTCCCGATCCAGTTCGCGCATCAGCACTTCGCCGTCGACCCGGGCCGGAGCCGAGCGGGACTGGTCATCGCGCGGGCCCGGCGAGTCGGCCTGGCTGAAAATCTGCTTGAGCTCGGCCTCGTGGATCTCCTCCAGGCGCTTGCGCGCCACCAGGTGGCCGGGATCCGAGATCACGATCCTTCGCAGGATCTTCTTGGCGTCGTCGAGGAAGCCTTCGCTGATCAGGATCTTCGCGCTCTGGAGCAGATCGGTGATCTGTTCCGGATCCAGTGGTCCGGGTGGCGGAAGGCGCAACGCCGGATCGCCCTCATCAGCGGCGATGAGCTCGTCCTCGGGCAGCTCTCCGTGGCCCACGATCCTCGTGTGATCCACCAGATCGTCCCCGAGGTCGATCGTCTGGGTGGTCCAACTGGTATTCTTCGGCCGGTCTTCCATGGCGATACCCCCGCAGGTCATCCTGACCTGCACATCGCCCTGATTTTACTCGCCTTTCGGAAGGAACTCTTCCAAAAAGTGGGTGTCATAATCGGACGACTGGAACTTCTCCGACGCCATGATCTTGCGATGGAAAGTGATGTTCGTCTTGATGCCCTCGACCACGAATTCGTCAAGCGCCTGACGCATCTTGGCCACCGCATCGGCCCGTGAAGGCGCGTGCACGATGAGCTTGGCGATCATCGAGTCGTAGAACGGGACCACCTTGTACTGGTCGTAAACGAACGAGTCCACCCGGACGCCGAAGCCGCCCGGCACATGCAGCGCGGTGATCTTGCCGGGAGACGGAGCAAAAGTTTCCGGGTCCTCGGCATTGATCCGGCACTCGATGGCGTGCGACTGGATCCTGACGTCCGACTGCTTCCACTGGAGCTTGTGTCCGGCGGCAGCCTTGATCTGTTCCTTGATCAGGTCGAAGCCGGTCACCATCTCGGTCACCGGGTGCTCGACCTGGATGCGGGTATTCATCTCCATGAAGTAGAACTGGCCCTTTTCGACCAGGAACTCCACGGTACCCACGTTTTCGTAATTCACCGTCTTGCACAGGTCGAGCGCCGCCTTGCCCATGGCTTCGCGCATCTTCTCGTCCAGGATGGGGCTCGGGCACTCTTCCAGGCACTTCTGGTGGCGCCGCTGGATGGTGCAATCCCGTTCGCCCAGGAACAGGCGATTGCCGAACTTGTCGCAGAGCACCTGGATTTCCACGTGCCGCGGGTGTTCGCAGTACTTCTCGACGTACATGGAAGGGTTCCCGAACGCCGCACCGGCCTCAGCCGAGACCCGCTCGAACGAGCCCTTCAGCTCCTGGGGACTGCGGACCACGAAGATGCCCCGACCCCCGCCGCCGGCGGCCGCCTTCAGGATGACCGGATAGCCGATCTTCTCGGCTTCTTCGAGGGCTGCGTCCACGCCCGGAACGGCTTCCACCGTGCCCGGGAGCATCGGGACTCCGGCCTGCTTGGCAATGGCGCGGGCACGGGTCTTTTCGCCCATGTCCGTGATGTTCTGCGCCGTCGGGCCGATGAAGGTGATCTTGCATTCGGCGCACAGGCGCGCGAACTCGGCGTTCTCGGAAAGGAAGCCGTAGCCCGGATGAATGGCGTCCGCACCCGTGATGTCGGCAGCCGAGAGCACGTTGGCAATGTTCAGGTACGACAGCTTGGACTGCGGCGGACCGATACAGACCGCCTCGTCCGCCAGCTTGACGTGCAAGGAGTGCTCGTCCGCGGTGGAGTAGACCGCCACGGTCGAAATGCCGAGTTCCCGGCAGGCGCGGATCACGCGCAGGGCGATCTCGCCCCGGTTGGCGATCAGGACCTTGCGGAAGGGAGGGTTCGTTGCACCGGATGCCATGGAGCCCTTTTTCTGCATGGTCACGCCGGATCGATCAGGAACAGCGGTTCGCCGAATTCGACCGGCTGGCCATTCTCCACCAGGATCTGGACGATCTTGCCCGAGAATTCGGCCTCGATCTCGTTCATCAGCTTCATCGCCTCGATGATGCAGAGCACGTCACCCTGCTTCACCGACTGACCTTCGGTCACGTACGAAGCCGCGCCCGGGGAGGGCGACCGGTAGAAGGTGCCCACGAAAGGCGACTTGAGCTCCTTGCCCTTGGCGGCAGCGGCCGGAGCGGCTGCGGCGACGGGAGCCGCGTGGCCCACACCGTTGTGGAGCATCGGGGCCTGGGCCGGAGCATGAAGCGCGGCCGGGGCCATCATCACCGGGGCCTGGGCCACGAAGGCGGCCTGGGTCCGGAGGTGCAGGCGGTTGTCCGAGGTTTCGTACTCCAGCTCGGCCACCTGGTGGCGCCCCATCAGTTCGAGAACTTTTTCCAGATCCGAGAGCAGGGCCTGGCTGGCCGAGTTCTTGGTCTGGACTGCGGTCACCTTTTTCCCGTTCTTCGAAGAGGACTTGGCCACTGGATTACTCGCTCGCCTTGGAGTTGTAGGAATAGTCGCGGGTGTCGATCTTGAGAAGATCGCCTTCCTTGATGTGGAAGGGAACCTGGACCACTGCGCCGGTTTCCATCGTGGCGGGCTTGGTG
>CANFHS010000095.1 GCA_947446835.1 Bacteriovoracaceae bacterium | reverse complement strand
GGGCGCATTCTTGGCCGCGGCCCGGGCCAGGGTGGGCCCGCCGATGTCGATCTGCTCCACCAGCTCGGGCCGCGAAATTCCCGGCTTCGCCGCTGCCTGCTCGAAGGGGTAAAAGTTCACCACCACGCAATCGATGGGCGCGATGTCCAGCGTCTGCAGGTCCTTCAGGTCCGAAGCGTCGCCCCGGCGATACAGGATGCCGCTGCAGACCGGGAACGAAAGGGTCTTCATGCGACCCTGGAAGGCCTCGGGGCTGCCCGAAACCTTCTCGATGGGAATCACCGGAAGACCGGCATCCCCAAGCACCTGCGCCGTCTTGCCCGTGGCCACCAGCTCGGCGCCCGCCGCATGGAGCGCGCGGCCCAGCTCCACCAGCCCCGACTTGTCGGAAACCGAGAGCAACGCCCGCCGGATCTTGAGCACGGAATCAGAGGACACGGCGCGCCTCCTGGTAGGCGTTCTCGAAGAGGGCCAGACCCTGCCCCGGCGCATTGGCGCGCGAAGGCTGGAGCGTCCACTCGGGATGGGCGGTCCAGCGCACGAAGGCCTCGGGGTGAGGCATCAGGCCGAAGATGCGCCCGGTGGGATCGCAGAGGCCGGCCAGCCGCTCTTCGCTGCCGTTGGGATCGCCCTCGTAGCGCAGGCACATCATGCCGTGACGCTCCATCTTGGCCAGCACTTCGCGGCGCCGGAACGAAGCGATGACCAGGCGTCCTTCGCCGTGACGGATGGGCAGGTCCATCGAGCCGATGCCGCGCAGCCAGGCACAGCGCGTCCCGGAGGGATTCACCTTGACCCAGGTGTCCTGGAACTTGCCGTGCGAGTTGTGGGTGATGGACACGTCCTTGCCGAACACACCCATCCGGATCAGCGCCTGGAACCCGTTGCAGATGCCGATGACCAGACCCCCGCGGGCCGCATAGGCATTCAGGTCCCAGCCCAGCCCGTGGATGAGCTTGAGCGCCAGCACCTTGCCGCTGCCGAGGTCATCGGCAAACGAGAAGCCTCCGGGCAGGGCCAACGTCTGGTAACGCGCCGAAAGCTGGTCCAGGCTGAACTGCTCGGCCACCAGGTCGTTCAGGTGCCGGATCTCCGAGTCGAACCCGGCCTGGGTGAAGGCCTGGGCCGTTTCCTGCTCGCAGTTGATTCCATCGCCCGTGATCACAAGGACCCGGGGCTTTTTGCCGCCAATCATTCCCAGTACCCTTCCTTGCGCCAGGCCGAGCGCAATGCGCGGACCTCGACCGAAATTCCCCCGCTCTCACCGGTGGGCTGGGCAAAGCGCGCTTCCAGCCGATCGGTGTTGGTCACCGTACCGAGCTTGCGCCAGGGCAACCCGAGCGCCGTCCACTCGGCTTCGAGGAGCGCCGAGTCCGGCTCGCTCACGGTCACCACGAAGCTGTGGAACCCTTCGCCGAAGTAGAATTCCCAGGGTTCCTCCTCGGTCTGGATGGAGGCACCAAAGCCCCGGGCCAGGCAAGACTCGGCCACGGCGGCCAGGATGCCCCCGTCGGACACGTCATGCACCGAGCGCAGGCGGCCCTGCTCCTTGCCCTGGGCAAAGCCCAGCCAACTGTAGATCCTGCGGGCACTGTCCCAGCGCGGCTCAGGCAGGCGCGCCCTGGGCCCGGGCACCGTCGCGCCCCGAACCGCATGGAGCTCGGAGCCCACCAGGCCCAGGCATTCACCGCCCAGCAGGTAGATGGCGTCGCCCGTCAGCTTGAACTCCGAGCTTCGCGCCAGGCGCACATCGGGTACCTTGGCCACGGCAGTCACCAGCAGGGTCGGCGGGACCGAGATCTTGACCTCGGCTCCGTCCAGGCGGCCGCGGTAATCGTTCTTCATCGAATCCTTGCCCGAAACAAACGGGGCTGAAACCTCCAGCGCCGCCTGGCGCATGCCGAAGCACGCGCGCACCAGGGCTGCGGCCTTGTCCTTGTCCCCGACCGGGTCAGGCCAGCAGAAGTTGTCGACCAGCGCGAACACCGAGTCGGGCGAACCGAATTCGCCGCCCACGGCCACCGTATTGCGGATGGCCTCGTCCACGGCCATCTGGGCCATGAGGTAAGGGTCCCAGTCCGAGTACTTGGGGTTGATCCCGCAGCCCACCGCGATCCCCGACGGGGAACCGGGTTTGGGCTTGATCACCGCGCCGTCGTTCGGCCCCACCGACGACTGCGAGCCGCCCGGATTGGAGTGCTGCAACGGCTTGATCACCGATGTGCCCTGCACCTCGTGGTCGTACTGGCGGATCATCCACTCCTTCGAAGCCAGGTTCGGCCGGCCCAGCAGGGTCTGCAGGACCTCCGCTCCCTCTCGGCTGAACGAAGCCGTGGCCTGCGTCGGGGGAAGCTCGGGCCGCCCCCGCCACTCGGCTTCGAGCTTGAGCCGCGGGCAGCCTTCGTGGAGGAACTGCAGGTCCAGCGTCGCCACGCGGCGCTCGCCGTGAAACACCTCAAAAAAACCACTGGAAGTGAAGTCGCCCAGGTCACTGACCTCGACCCCGCGACGCTCGGCCAGGGCCAGGAAGAGCGGAAGCTTCTCGGGCGCCACGGCCACGGTCATGCGTTCCTGCGATTCGCTCACCACCAGCTCGTAGGGCCGCAGGCCCGCGTACTTGGTCTTGGCGCGCGAAACGTCCATGCGGGCACCGCCTGACAGCCGGGCCAGCTCGCCCACCGAGGACGAAAGCCCGCCCGCGCCATTGTCGGTGATGGCCCGGTACAGGCCCATGTCCCGCGCTTCGAGCAGGAAGTCGGCGGCGCGCTTCTGGGTCATCGGGTCGCCCAGCTGCACCGCGCTCGAGGGCGAGGCGTCGTCCAGGGCCAGTGACGAGAACGTGGCGCCGTGAATGCCATCCTTGCCGATGCGCCCCCCCACCATGCAGATGCGATCGCCCGGCAGGATTTCCTTGGTCTGGCAGGTCCGCCCGGCGCTCACTCGCGGCATGAAGCCACCGGTTCCGCAGTACACCAGGGGCTTGCCCAGGTAGCGGTCATCGAAGACCAGTGCCCCGTTGACCGTGGGAATCCCGCTCTTGTTGCCGCCGTGCTCGACTCCGCGCCGCACCCCTTCGAGGATGCGCCGGGGATGCAGCAGGCGATCCGGCAACGGGCTGGAGTAGTCGATGGGGGCCGTGCAGAACACGTTGGTGTTGAAGATGGGCTTCGCGCCCAGGCCGCAGCCCAGGATGTCGCGGTTCACGCCCACGATCCCGGTCAGGGCGCCCCCGTAGGGGTCCAGCGCGGAAGGACTGTTGTGGGTCTCGACCTTGATGCAGAAGGCGTGCTCCTCGTCGAAGGCCACGATGCCCGCGTTGTCCGAGAACACCGACAGCAGCCAGGGACGCGGAATCTCGGCCGTGGTGCCGGCGATGGTCTCGCGGAACAGGCCCTGGATCGAGGACGGGATCTCGGGTCCGCCGGCCAGCGGATCCTGCTCGCGGTACTCGATCTCGGCTCCGAAGATCTTGTGCTTGCAGTGCTCGGACCAGGTCTGCGCAATGACCTCAAGCTCCACGTCGGTCGGATCGCCGAGGCCCATCGTGCGCCGGCGCTCCACCACCTCGGGACTCGCAAAGTGCGACTGCACGGCCTGCATCTCGGCCGGATTCAAGGCCCAGAGATTGCGCCGGCTCAGGTCCAGGAGCTGGTCCTGGGACATGCCCGAGAGCGCGTGGGTCTCGACCCGGTCCGAGCCGCGGATCATGAGCCGGGGCAGATCGCGCTTGATGCGCTCCTGGTGAAAACGGTCGCTCTTGACCATCTCGGCTTCGCTGTAAAGCGTCCAGGTCTCGATCAGCTCGTTGCAGAGGATGTCGCGCGCCACGGTGGCCAGCGCGTCCTCGTCCAGCTGTGGGCCTTCCAGCACGAGCAGGCTTCCCGAGGCCACGCGCGCTTCCGGAAACTTGCGCCCGGTCACGATCTCGATGGCTTGCATGGCCGTGTGGGCGACGTTGTCGGTGACGCCCGGGCGGAAACGCCGTTCCAGCGCCCAGAATTTGCCCGGCCGGTGTGGAGCGGCCTCCATCAGGTCCAGGATCGATCCGTGCTTGCCGGCGGCCGAGGGGATCAGGTTCCCCGTGATCACCCACTGCAGCACGCGGTCCCAGAACACCTCGGTCAGCGCGGGGATCATCTCCTCGCGGCTCAACGGGAAATCGAACCAGTACACGTCCAGCCACCGCGCCCAGCGCACCTTCTTGCGGAGCTCGGGATGGGCCAGCGCCAGGCGGCGCATGGCTGCGTTGGCCATGGGGTCTGCGAACTCGGGATGCTGAGCCACTTCAATGCGGACGAACACGAATTCTCCTTGAGGAAAGGGGGGTCACCCCGAAACGCTCCGACAGGACCCAATCCAGGGTTGCGGGATAAAGGCGATGCTCCACGGCCAGGCCGCGCTTCTCGACCTGCTCGGGGGTCGTGCAGTCGGCGATGGCGAACGATTCCTGCGCGCAGATGGGGCCGGAATCCACGGCCGGGTCCACCAGATGGACCGTCACGCCAGCCAGCTGGGCACCGTGCTCGAAGGCTTGCCGGTAGCTTTCCTTGCCAGGAAACGAGGGCAGGAGCGACGGATGGACGTTCACGATGCGCGAGTACCCGCGCTCCGAGCGGAACGTGTCGATCATCCAGCCGCTCAGGATGCGCATGTAACCGGCCAGCACCAGGAAACGCGGCTGGTAGGCCTTGAGCTTTTCCCAGATGGCGCGGTCGTGGTTCACCCGCCGGATTTCCGCCGAGGCGCCCCCGGAAGCCGTGGCCGGAGGCGGCGGCACCAGGAGCACCGGGATCCCGGCGTCCTTGGCCAGCTCCATGACCGGGGCACCCGGACGATCGCACACCAGCGCCACGATCTGGGCGCGAAGTTTTCCGTCTTCGATGGCCCGCAGGACCGCCTCGAAGTTCGAGCCCCGGCCGCTGGCGAAAACGGCGATGCGAGGAACCGCGGTCTGCGAGGTACTCACCGCTCACCTCCGCCGGCCGAGCCCGCGATGTCCGAACGGAAGTGCAGGCCTTCGAAGCGCACCTGCTTCAGCCTCTGGTAAGCTTGCGTCCGGGCCTCGGCCAGCGTGGCGCCCACGCCCATCGCTCCGAAAACGCGCCCGCCCGAGGTGCGGAAGCCCGCTTCGGCGGAACCTGCCACCCCGGCGCAAAAGTAATCGGGCGCGTGGTCCACGGGTCCCTCGATGGGTCGGCCTTTTTCAGGACTCTCCGGGTATCCACCCGCCGCGCCCACCACCACCAGGGCCGCCTCGGCGCGGAACGGGACCCGCGAAGGCAGCGAGCCCAGATCGCTCCGGGCGCAGGCCAGGCACCAGTCCAGCAGATCACCCTCCATCAGGGCCATGAGCACCTGGGTTTCGGGATCACCGAACCGGGCATTGAACTCCAGCACGCCGTAGGTGTCGCGCGCGAAATCCGCCAGGACGCCTGCGTAAAGCACACCCCGGAACGGGCTCCCCCGCCGGTCCATCTCCCGCAAGGTAGGCTGAAAGACTTCTCTTTCGAGGCGATCCAGGAAGCCTGCCGGCACTCCCGGTACCGGGCTGAAGGCTCCCATTCCGCCGGTGTTCGGGCCCTGGTCGCCATCGCCCACCCGCTTGTGGTCGCGCACGGGCTGCATCAGTGCGGCGCGCTTGCCGTCGCAGAAGGCCAGCACCGAAAGCTCCTCGCCCGGCAGTCGCTCCTCGATGACCATGCGGCCACCTGCGGCGCCGGCGCCCATCAGGGCGTCCAGGCGTTCCACCGCGCCCAGGGCCTGCTCCAGGCTGCCGCAAACCTCGACGCCTTTTCCCAGGGCCAGGCCGTCCACCTTGACCACCCAACCGCGGCCGCCGCTCCAGTCACAGCGCTCGCGCAAAACATGTCCGGCCTCGGCCGGGCCTCCGGCCACGAAGTGGCGGGCCGTGGGAACCCCCGCCGCGCCCATCACCTCCTTGGCAAAAACCTTGGACGCTTCGAGCTGCGCGGCCTTCGCGCTCGGGCCAAAAACCGGGATACCCGCCGCTTCGAAAACATCAGCAATGCCGTCGGCCAGCGGATTGTCCGGGCCCACCACCACGAGCCCCACCCCGGCGTGCCGCGCCAGCCCCGCCAGACGCTCAAACTCCGCGCGGCCCTTGCCCAGCTCGCACGGCCAACGTTCCCACTCGGGCGCCCAAGCGTCGCCCCCCGGGGCCGCGATCAGCTTCGCCAGCCGCGGCGACTGCGACAGCTTCCAGGCCAGGGCGTGCTCGCGGCCACCCGAGCCGATGAGAAGCACCCGGGTCATGCGCGCGAAACCTCATCCACGATCGGCTCCAGCTCGCCCGCGTCGGGGAACCAGTCGCGGCCCGTCAGGCGATTGGTCAGGGCCATGTAAAGCCGCGCGGCCAGCTCGCGCTTGGCCTGGGGAAGGGCCGGGGGCTCCTGGCCGACCAGGCGTTTCCATTCCGCGGCACCCTTGTTCTGGGCTTCCTTCTTGGCCGCCTCGACCTTGGCGTACCAGTCCGAGGAACGATAGAAGTTGCGCAGGAATTCCTTCGACAGCTGGACTCCGCCCTTGAGGATGCGGAGCTCGTCAGGACCCACGGCGTCCACCAGGACCAGACCCTGGTCCTGGTCCCAGGCCCACTCCAGCTTGCCGTCGGCCAGCTCCAGGCCGGCGCGCGAGCAGTCGGCCCGCAGCCAGGCCGCCACCCAGGCCGTGCGGAGCAGCACTTCCTGCAGCTGCACCGCCGACAGGCCCGAGATGGCCATCGCCTCACCCAGTCCCACAGGGCGATCGGTGCTTTCCAGCTTGGTGAAGAGCTCCAGCACCGGAAAATCCCAGCGTGCTCCGGCTTCGGCCCGCAGGTGCCCGAACCCGCGCTGGGCCAGGTATTCCGGATCGCGCGCGGCGCGCTCCAGCAACGAAGAGCCTGGAGGCAGCGAAAAGCGGAACACCACCTCCAGCGGAATGAGCCGAGGCGAAGGGGCATTGCGGGTCGGGCCGTAGTCCGGCACGCCGCGGCCCAGGACGGTCGTCACCACCGGCCGGACCGACGCCACCTGGCGCACCAGCAGGCGCTTGGCCGGCGCGGTCAGCTCGCCCAGCTTCTGGGCGCGCACCTCTTCGGGTCGCGAAGGACGCGCCCCGGTCAGCACGCCCAGGTAGTGCGTGCGCAGCCCTTCGGACTGCAGCTTTTCACCCAGCTCGTTGAAGGCCGATCCGAAGCGGTTGCCTTTGCGAAGCGCCAGCGCCTCGGGCGCCCGCGAAAATTCACGCCAGGTGGAAGCGTCCTCGAGACGCTCGAACCAGTGGGCGGCCAGGATGGCCAGCGCCTCCCCCTTGTGCGGAAGCGTGTCGGGCATGCGGCCCCAGTCGAACACCGAAAAGGCGTCGGTGTAGTCGAAGAGCACGGCGGCGCAGCCGTCGGCGCCGGTGGCCGGCCCCAGGATGTCCTTCACTGAACCTCGATAAATGGGGGCGATCACCTGCCTGCGCTCCTTGCCATGGGCCCTGGTCTCACTTCTTCTGGTTCTTGCGATCCACCGCGCGGCTGGCCGCGAAAGCCCGACCGGCTCCCACGTCCGTGGGGTACTTGCCGTCGATGCAGGCCATGCAGGGCGAAGATTGCGCGATGGCCTTCTTGAGGCCATCGATGTCCTGGTAAACCACCGCGTCCGCCCCGAGGTGCTTCTCGATTTCCTGATGATTGCGCCCGAACGCGATCAGCTCGCTGCCCTCGGGAAAGTCGATACCGTAGTAACAAGGGTGCTGGATGGGGGGACAGGTCGAAACGAAGTAGACTTCCTTGGCTCCAGCCGCGCGCACCAGCTCGATGATCTTCTTGGAGGTGGTGCCGCGCACGATGGAGTCGTCCACCAGGAGCACGCGCTTGCCTTCGATTTCGGACCGCACGGGCGAAAGCTTCAGGTTCACCGCCTTCTGCCGCTTTTCCTGCGAATCCAGGATGAACGTGCGCTTGATGTAGCGGTTCTTGATCAGCACTTCGCGGTACGGGATGTCCAGTTCCTCGGCCAGGGCGATGGCCGCGATGCGCGAGGTCTCCGGCACCGGCACCACGATGTCGGGCCGAAGCCCCCGGTCGGTGATCTGCTTCTGAATGAGGCGCGCCAGGCCGCGGCCCAGGTCGATGCGGGCGCCGTACACGGGCACACCGTCGATCACGCTTTCGGGCGACGCAAAGTACACCCACTCGAACATGCAGGGACGGAAGGGCTTCTTGCCCAGCACGCGCGAGTGCACGCGCCCCTGCTGGTCGATGAACACCACTTCGCCCGGCTTCACGTCACGCTGCTCGTGATAGCCCAGGAACGAAAGCGCCACGCTTTCGGAAGCCACCATGTGCGCTTCGCCCGTGGGCAGGGCGCCGACCATCTCGCCGTCGCGCTTCACGTCCCGCTTGCCCAGGACCAGCGGGCGAATGCCGCTCGGATCACGGAAAGCCAGCAGCCCATGGTCCGCGATCAGGGTAACGATGCTGTAGCTGCCGTTGACGCGCTCGAAGATCTGGCCCACCGCGCGGCAGATGGCTTCAAAGTCCAGCTCGGCTTCGCCTGCGGCGGCTTCGGGACCCGATGCCAGCGCCTCGGCCAGCAGGTTCAGCACCACTTCGGAATCGGAGTGGGTCAGCAGGTGCCGTCGACCGCGCTTGCGCAGGTCCTGCTTCAGCTCCTCGGTGTTCACGATGTTGCCGTTGTGGACCAGCCCCAGCCCGAACGGGTAATTGATCAGGAACGGCTGCACGTCGACCAGGTCGCCC
>CANFHS010000094.1 GCA_947446835.1 Bacteriovoracaceae bacterium | reverse complement strand
GGCCCATCCGCAGGCTCAGGCGGGGCTTCCAGCGGTAATAGCCCCCCAGGAAGAAGTTCACCGAAGAAACGCTCTGGGCGGAAGAGCTGATGAAATCCGAGGCGCTGACCGTGTTCAGGAAGCCGAAGTCGAAGTTGACCAGGGCGCCCCAGCCATTCCGAAGCGGCAGGTCGCCCCCGACGCCCAGAAAGAGGCCCTTGGTCGTGCAGGGCCCGGTGTACTCGGTGGTGGATGAGGGCATCGAGTAGGCTGTGCTCTGGTATCCCAGCCGAAGGGTGCCCTTGGGACCAGTCAGCTCGGGCGTGGCGAAATAGGTATAGCCCATCGAAAGCCTGCTCTGGATGGCGGTGACCGAAATGCTGGCAAGCCCGGTCGAAGTGCCCGTCGAAAGGTCGTTCTGGTTCAGGCTCGAAAACCCGAAGGCCAGCCCCAGCTCGGCAAACCACTCGCGGTTCAGCCACAGCTGCCCTTCGGCCTTGGCACCCAGAAAAAGCGCGGTGCCCGAGCGGCCCGCATTGACCTGGGGCGAAGTAGCGTACTGGCGGCTCAGGGTGCCCAGCCAAAGACCGCCCGCGCCCCAGCCCAGACGGGGGGGCGCCTCCATTTCCTTGGCGCGCTCCTGGTTCTCGTCCACGACGGGCTCCACGCGAGGCTCAGGCCCCTGGATGATCTTGACCACCTTCTGCTGGCGACTCAGCTTGCGGCCGGCCTCCTCGGACAACACCTTGCCGAACGAAATGGCCTCGTCCACCGTCTCGATGGTGCCGCGGCCCGTTTCGGAGGTACGCCAATCCACGATCGAATTCAGGAGCGGGTGCTTCTTGACCTCGTCCAGCGTGGCCACCACCACCGTGTCGCCCCGGCGCAGACCCGCATTCTTGCCCACATCCAGGGTGAAGGAGTCGCCATCGCGCCCCGAGACCGAAGCCAGGAGCGGCACCTGCCGGACCAGCCGCTCCAGTGCCCCCTGCAGGGCTTTTTTCAGGTCCTCGGCGCTGAAGGATTTTCCGTCGGAGGGCTCCTCGAACTGGAAAGTCTCGGTGGCCAGGAGCTCCATGTGGGGCGCGTGCAGCCAGTCGATCTTGAAGCGGTAGCGCGAGCCCTCCTTCCACACCTTGGTGCGGACCACGCTCTCGGACTTCATGACCTTGGAAACCTGCCCGAGCACCTCGTTGTCCTCGACCAGCTTCAGGTAGCTGAGCTTGGAGGCCTGCATCAGCGCATCGGCCTTGGAAAGATCGATGAACACGAAACGGCTTTGGGCCTGGAACCAGTCGCGGAACGCCGAAGTGACGTAATCCGAGAAGAGCCCATCCACGTTGTCCCACGACCGCAGCACACCCACGGTCCTGAGCGAGTACTTGCGATCCAGCTCGGCCGAGGCCCGTGCCTGCCCGGGCCACACCAGCGGCGCCACCAGGGCCGTTCCGGCAAGCGCCAGGGCCAGGGCGTGAAGGATGGGCCGACGCCCCGGTTCAGGTGCCAATCTTGGAGCCCGAGGAGGCAAGCTGTTCTTCATAGAAGGCAATCAGCGTCTTGAGCTCCGCGATTTCCTCGCGGGCCTTCTGGAGCTCGCGCTCCAGCTGTTTGCGGTCATCAAAAGCGATGACGCGCGAAGAAGGGCTCGCCTCGACGGGCGCCGCCACGGACGACTGGTCGTCGAACACCAGGTAGCGGCCGGCTTCGATCCGGTAGGCGATCTTCTCGGCCTTGATGTGACGGCGCAATGTCGAAAGGCTGACACCGCGCTTGATCGCATACTCCATCAGGGGGATCCAGGTGCCTTCCATTGACGCCGTCCTCACCTGCCTATTCTATTTCCCCGACCGTGGATTTCAAGTAATCTCAATGGCAGTGACAGATCGCATCTCCATCGGCCCCAAGAGAAAGATCGCGTTTGTCTGCAGCGGTGGGGCGACGAAAGCGGGCGCCTTCCACCTGGGCGTCGCCCTGGGCCTCCAGGAGCAGGGATTCCGGTTCTTCGGCGGGGTCCTGGACCCGAACGCCCCGGTCCGCACCCCCGGCCCGATGGAAATCTCCACCTACGTGGGCTCGTCGGCCGGTTCGATCATCTCGTCCTACCTGGCGGCCGGCTACTCGCTGGACAACATCTTCAACTCGTTCCTGGGACGCAAGACCGCGGATCCCCAGGACATGATCCCCAAGGTCCTGCCCCGGCTGACGCATCCCAAGATGTTCAAGCTGCGCAGCGAGCTGGCCCGCGAGCAGCTCAAGCAGGTACTGATGTTCCGCAACCTGGCCAGCGACCTGTTCCAGGGAAAATGGGAGGCCATCCTCCAGTTCCGCTGGCTGAAGTCGACCGGCATCTTCTCGACCTCGGGAATCGAGCAGTACCTGCGAGAAGAGGTCCTGCCCTCCAACCGCTTCCAGGACTACCTGGCCGACCTGTTCATCGTGGCCACCCAGCTGAACCACTCGCGCAAGGTGGTGTTCGGCAAATACAGCTACCAGCCGCCGCCGCACGACCTGACGTGCCAGTACGACAACGACGTGCCCATCTCGGAGGCCTGCGCGGCTTCCACCGCCCTGCCCTTCATCTTCGCCCCCTACCCGATCCGCAATGCCAAGGGCAACAACATCGCCTACGTGGACGGCGAGATCCGCGACACGCTCTCCACCCACGTGGCCGTGGACGCGGGCGCCGACCTCATCTTTGCCAGCTACACGCACCAGCCCTACCACTTCAAGAAGGAGATCGGCTCGCTGACCGAGCACGGGCTGCCGGCCATCCTGATCCAGTCCATCTACCTGCTGATCGAGCAGAAGGTGAACCAGTACGTGCACAACAAGCAGACCCAGCGCCAGGCCATCGAAGCCGTGGCCCGCTACTGCCGCCAGTCGGGGGTTTCGGACGACCACCGCAGGCGCATCCTCGAGATCCTCGAGTCCGAGCTGCACCACCGCACGGACGTGGACACCATCTACATCCACCCCGACCCGGCGGACGCGCAGATGTTCTTTGGCGAACACTTCAGCCTGTCCGCGCGAAGGCTGGCGGACATCGTGCGTTCCGGGTTCCGCGCGGCCGTGAACACGGTGCGGGCCTACGACTTTGCCGACCGGGCCCAGAGGCCCCGGCCTATCGACACCCGTTCGGGCGCTTCCTGAGCTCCTCCAGCACGGGCACGTCGGCCGGAGCCCACTGGAGCCCGTCCATCTCGGCCAGCGTGAGCCAGCGGACCTCGGAGTGCGCCTCCAGGCGCGTGGGCTCGCCATCGGTCCGGCACAGGTAGACCAGCAGTTCGATCGTCTTGCCGGGATAAGCGTGGGTCACCCGGCACAGCGAAGCCTCCACCCGGATGGCCAATCCCAGCTCTTCGTCGATCTCGCGCACCAGGCAGGCTTCGGGCGTTTCGCCGGGCTCGATCTTGCCCCCGGGGAATTCCCAGTAACCGCCCAGTGAATCGCCCTCGGGCCTGCGGGCGGCCAGGAAAAACCCGTCCCGACGAATGACACCGGCCGTGACCTGGATGATCCGATCGCCCATGAAGCTCCCTTTGACCTACTCCGCGAATCCGACCCGGAACGCCTTGACGACCGGCGCGACCTTCTGCACCAGCGCCTGGGCCGAGTCCAGGCGCATCGTCCCCATCAGGGACGAAAACTCGAGCGCGCTGATGCGGGTTTCCTCGATGGCCACGAGCACCACCGACAGCGGCACTCCCGAAAGCTTGCCGCCCTTCCAGTCCACGACCAGGCCCGAGTGCTCGCCGCCAAAACCGATGAAACGGAAGCCCCGCCCGTTGATGGCCTCGAGCTTGGGAAGGGGCAGACCCGGACGAAGACCCAAAGGAAGCTTCCAACGCCTCCCCGTCTCCTCGTCCACCAGGGCCCCGACACCCGGCACCAGCGCCAGCCTGCGCTCCGGGTCCTCGGCAAAGAGCACCACGCCCGGCGCCTTTTCACTCGTGCCAGGGATCTGCAGCTCCACCTCGCGCACCTGCGCTTCCCCGAACCAGCGCTTCAGGGCGTCCACCCCCGTGCCCTTGCGGATGGGCCCGAGCCTCACGCCAGGAACCATCTGCCAGTCCTGGAAAGGAGCTTTGGCGGGCTTGGCCCAGGCCGAAGCCGAAAGGAGCGAAACGCCCAGAAAAAAGGACAGCCCGAAACGCGCCGGCTTCCGCATCAGCTCACCAGCAGCTTGACGATGTACACTTCGCTCAGCTGGCCCGACTCGTTCTGGGTACCGATCCACTTGTTGACCCGGCTGATGATGGAGCGCTTGACCCGCCGCTTGCCATCGCTGGTCATCACCTCGCGACGATCCAGCGGGGTCAGGGCGTTGGTGATCTCGTTCTTGACCTGGATGAGGTGGGTGGAAAGAAAGGTGCACGTCTCGACCTTGTCGCATTCGATGGTCAGCTCCAGCTGTGCCAGCTGCAGGACTCCCCGGTAGGGAACCGCTCCCGGCAGTGGCGCCATTTCCACCTGGAACTCGCCCAGACTCAGGGTGCGCTCCTTGACGTCGCGCTCCTTGGCCTTGTTCCGGAGCTCCATCATGCGCTTGCGGGCGCCTTCGACTCCGTCAAACTGCGCCCAGTGCAGGATGGGAAGATCGGGCGCCTCGGCAATCAGCGCGGCCAGTGCCTGGTTGTCCGCCCGCTGCCGCCACCGGATGAGCGTTTCGCGGGTGGTGACACCGGCCAGGATCAGGAAGCCAAGCAGGCTGAACCAGAACAGGATGGACATGCGCTGCACGACCGGATCCTGGGAGCGCACGCCGCGCAGCAAGGCCTGCGAGGTGCTCTTCAGGCCCACATCCCCCCGGGCCGCGAGCTTGGCCTTCCGTGCCTCGTTCCAGACGTGAAACTTCTGCTTGGCCACCAGGAACTTGGCCAGGTACTTGGCCTGAAAAGCGGCGCGGAGTTTCTTCAGCTTGGCAATCGGGTCATCGGACATGGGGAATTGAGCCTCTGTCCTGATAGGGTAGCTTCAAAGCCCGGCGGTCCGCCAGTCCGGGGTTTCAACCCACTCCAGATCGTCCCGGCCCGCGTCCTCGTCCCGCCCAAAGCGGTTGGGACCCGGCCCAGGCAGCCCGCCGGGCGGAACCAGGGCCCGCACGCGCAATCCGCCCGTGCGGGAGCAGGCGTCCCAGACCAGTCGCAGGTCAAACGAGGTCTGGCTGATGGCCCACTGGGCGCGCTCGCCCCAAAGGGCGGGCCGATGCAGCGAATGAGGCTTGTGGGCCCGCTCATCATAATAGACAGGCCATTGATCGGGATGCATCACCTCGAGGAACATCAGGGCATCCGGGCGGTTCGGACCGTAGTCGTCAATCGTGATGAACTCGCGCGAACGGGGTCCGCGATCCTTGGGCACGATGGCCTGCTCGGAGTGGATCAGGAACTCACCCCGGGATCCGGAAACACGCGCGGAGTTCAGGTTGCCCATCACCAGGTAAAGATGATCCGACCACGGGGCTTCCTGCAGGGGCTTGATCTTTCCCTGCTCGTTCCACTCGATCTTGTCCCAGTACCAGAGGTCCTCGGAGTCGGCGACCCAGGCATCCTTGGCGCCGCAGCCCCTGGACTTCCAGCTGATCTTGCGGCGGGACACCAGATGTCCGCCTCCTTGCGGCTCCAGGGCCGTGCGCTCCGCAGGAGTCAGGGTTCTCCAGAGCGCCCAGTAAAAGCCGAAGTTCCGGCCATCGACCGAAAGCTGGGGACGGCCATTGACCGTCAGGTAAGGCGAAGCGTCGTCAGCCATCGCCATGGACCCGATCAACAAGACACACCACAGCCCCCAGTTCCGCCCCATGGCGCAGCACGCTGCCCGCAGGTGGCCTGAGGTTCAAGAAGATTTCCGAAAACCCCGCGCGGGCGCCTTGTCGCGCACTTCCGGCTCTGGTCGGGTGCGTTATCCCGCCGAGCGCGCGGGCCCTCAGTTCTGGGGACGGTGCCAACCCTTGCGACCCGGGGGCGGCATGAGGCGGGGCTGAACCGCGCGCACCAGCCAAGGCAGGTAGCGCGACACGAAGACCAGCAGCTTGCCGTGGCCCGTGATCACGCGCTCAGGAACGCGCCCCTGCACCGCACGGACGATCTCGCGGGCCGCCTTTTCGCGCGGCACGATGAGCCAGCCCGGCAAGGGATCCCGATACTCGGTGTGGAACTGCCCTGCATTGTCCACCCGACGGATCTCGCTTTCGACAAAGCCCGGGCTGAGCAGCGTCACCGAGATGCCCTTGCCCTTCCATTCGGCCCTGAGCGCCTCGGCAAAGGCACGGACCGCGTACTTGCTCATGGAGTAGGGAGACCCCGCCGGCAAGGCGATGTGGCCTGCCACGCTGCCCGTGATGGCAAGAAAGCCCTGCGTCTTGGCCAGCTCCGGCATCACGGCTTTTGCGGTGCGAAGCACGCCGAACACGTTGGTCTCGAACTGGCGGCGAAAATCGTCCAGGCTCAGCCCTTCAAACGGCCCCGCCACCCCGAAGCCCGCGTTGGCCATGGCGCCATCGATGCGCCCGTAGGCCGAAAGCGCCGCCTGGACCGCGTGCTCGCAGTCGCCGTCCTGGGTCACGTCGCACGCCACGGCGCGCGCCCACTCCGGCCCACCCAGCTCGCGGGCCAGGGCTTCCAGCCGCTCGACCCTGCGCGCGCTCAGCACGAGCCTGGCCCCGCGCTTTCGCCATTCCCGAGCCAAAGCCTCGCCAATTCCGCTCGACGCGCCTGTGATCCACACCACCGGATTCCGGGTTTTCATGAGCACAAGAATAGCCCAAACCCAGGCCCCTGCGGTAAGGTCGGGCACATGAAAAAACTTTTCTCGTTGGCTCTCCTGACCCTGACCTTCGGCGCTGCGGCTTCAGCCCAGGCCGCATCCGTTTCGTTCGTGGAACCCAAGGACGGCGCCACCGTGCCCTCCGAGTTCACCGTGAAGTTCGCGGTGGAAGGCATGGCCGTGAAACCCGCCGGGGACCTGGCCAAGGAAACCGGCCACCACCACCTGATCGTGGATGGAAAGTCCATCCCCGCGGGCCAGGTCGTGCCGACCGACGCGAACCACATCCACTTCGGAAAGGGCCAGACCGAAACGAAAGTGAAGCTCGCCCCGGGCAAGCACACCCTGACGATGCAGTTTGCCAACGGCGCCCACCAGTCCTACGGCGAGGCCATGAGCTCCACCATCACCGTCACGGTGAAGTGACGGGTTCGCCCAGTCCCAATTGCCTGACCAGGGTCGGGAACAGCTGCGTGAACTGTTCCCGGCCCGGCTCGGCTGCCGCACGGACTCCTCATGACGTTGGCAAATCCAGGCCCCTCTTGGACTCGTCCTGTTTGGCTTCGGACTTTGCCTTTTCGCGGAGGCCGCCTTTGCCAAGCACGGGGGCGCGTCCACCCTGGAATGGTTGGCCTCGGGCACCCTTTCCCTGATCGTGGTCAACGCGGGCCTTTCGGTCTTTGCCGACGCCGCCAAGCACCGTGCGCTTTATGAATGGATGCGGAAGCGGTCGGATCCGTGAGATGACTTCCGCCATGAGCAAGCTTCCCCAGGTCACCCTGGCATTCTGGGTCATGAAAATCTGCGCGACCACCCTGGGCGAGACGGCAGGAGACCTGCTGTCAATGACGTTGAAGGTGGGCTACGCGGCAAGCTCGCTCATCCTGATCAGCGTTTTCCTCGTGACCTTGATCTCGCAGCTTCGGGTCCGGAGCTTTCACCCCTTCCTGTACTGGGCCGTGATCCTCTCCACCAGCACGGCCGGCACCACGATGTCCGACTTCATGGACCGCACCCTGGGCCTGGGCTACGCCAAGGGGTCGCTCATCCTGGTGGCGCTGCTGTCGGGGGTCTTTGCCCTCTGGCGCGCCAGCGCGGGCTCGCTCTCGGTCCAGGAAATCAGGACCCGCAAGGCCGAAGTCTTTTACTGGGTGGCGATCCTCTTTTCGAACACGCTCGGAACCGCGCTCGGGGACTTCCTGGCCGACGACTCGGGCCTGGGCTTTGCGGGCGGAGCGCTGCTGATCGGAAGCCTCCTGGCGCTGACGGTAGCCGCGTATTATTTTACGCGCACTTCGCGAGTCCTGCTGTTCTGGACCGCATTCGTGCTGACCCGGCCCTTTGGCGCCACCCTGGGCGACGTGCTGACCAAGCCATACGACAAGGGCGGTTTGGACTTCGGCACCGTGGGCTCATCGCTGATCCTGGCTGCCGTCCTTTTCACCATGATCCTGGTGACCCGGAAACCGGGGTTAACCACTGACACTCTTTTCAAGCGCGCGCGGCATCCGCACGAAATCCCATAAGTAACTGTCACGACAGCCAATTTTCCAAAACGCAAATATTCGGGTCCGTGGTGCTTTTCGGATCGAAGAGTTGCGGGATGAGCGAAGAGACAAGGATGACCCGGCGTGAGGCAATCCAGCGGGGATGATTCGCATAGCGCATTTGTTTACTATTTAAATCAAATATAATAATCCTTCGCAAATGAACCCAGAATCATCCCTCAAAGCTGCTCTAGTGACGGGTGCTAACCGAGGTCTTGGTTTGGCAATCTGCCGCGAACTCGCCGCACGCGGCGTATTTGTGATCGCGACGGCACGGACGGACGCGGGAGTTCAAGAAGCAGCAGCAGCCCTCGGCGCTCATCCCGGGCGCTACCGCTGCATCCAGCTCGATGTCCGCTCTTCTTCAGGTGTTGCGACCGCCCTTGGCCAGGTCCTTGAACAAGTCGAAAACCTGGAAATCCTGATCAACAACGCAGGCATTCTCCCCGACAACACCATACCGGGGGAGTTCACAG
>CANFHS010000093.1 GCA_947446835.1 Bacteriovoracaceae bacterium | reverse complement strand
ACCCAGGCCCCGCCGCCGCCCAAGAACATTTCCAGCTGGTTCAAGGACCTCTCCAATTGCGTCGACAACAAGCCGCGCTCGATCCAGAACCGCATCTTCTGGCGCACATTCCTGGGTGACCTGGGCCAGAACACTGTCCAACGGGTGGCCGCCGTCGCCAACGGCACGTTGCGGGTGGACGAGCTGCCGCTCGAGATCGGGGCCTTCGCCACTTCCCAGGTTTTCTCCTACTTCAAGAACCGCATCACCGCGGGACCGCGCGGCAAGGAACGTTTCCGGGTGACCTGGGTCCGCGTTTCCAGCTTGAGCTCGGGACGCGCACTTGCGGATTCGACCATCTACCTGATCATGCCCGCCAGTGCGCGCCCCAAGTACAAGGGCACCACGGACATGGAAGCCCTGCAACGCCGCACAGCCTACAACATGTCCTGGGCCTGGATCGCCAGTCTGGGCACGATCCCCTCGGATCGGATGCTGGCGGGGCTCCAGTGCATGTACCCCTTCGGAAAGACCGGTGCCATCGCGCACGCAGGCGTCCGGTACCTGGTGAACCAGGGCTGGGGCATGCTCTACTTCGCAGGCCGCCACGCGGCCCTGCACCAAGACAAGAAGTAAAAAGGCGCGGGCCTCTTCCGGAGAGTGAGGGGCTCAGCCCTTCTTCTTCGAAGCCGGGGCTGCGCCCTTGCCTTCGAGCGCCTTCTTGAGCTGGTCGCCCAGGGTCGAGAACCCGCCCCCGGCCGTTCCGCTGGTCACGTGCGACTTCCAGTCGTCGCTTCCCGCTTCCTTGGGGAAATCGAGCGAAATGCGGCGCTCTTCCAGGCGCAGCTCGGCCACCTGGACCTCCAGGGAATCACCGACCCGAGCTTTTTCGAACGAGAACTCGGGGCGATCCTGCCCACGCGACTTGGGCAGAAGTCCGGTCAGGCCGGCATCGAGCCGGACGAACAGGCCAAAGGCCTCCTTGCGCTCGATCTTTCCGGTCACGCGGGTTCCCACCGGGAACTTCTGCGCCACCTGCGCCCAAGTGTCCGGCTGCGAGCTGGTCTGCTTGATCGACAGGGAAATCTTGAGGCGCCCTTCCTTGCGGGCGGTTTCCAGAAGCTTGGCCTGCACGGCCTGGCCCACGCTGACCACTTCGGCAGGGTGTCCGATGCGGCTCCAGGCCAGCTCGGAGATATGCACCAGGCCTTCGATGCCCGGAGCCACTTCAACGAACGCGCCAAAGGGCTCGATGCGGGTCACGGTGCCTTCGAGCAGGTCACCCACCTTGCGCTCGCGCACAAAGGCTTCCTCGCCCAGGCCCCGCTGGGCTTCCAGCAGCTTGCGGCGTGACACCACGATATTGCGGCCACCTTCCGAGATCTGGGTGATGCGGAACTCGAGCTTCCTGCCCACGAACTCCTCGCCGGTCTCGACCCGCTTGGTGTCGAGCTGGCTGATCGGGCAGAAGGCGCTCTTGCCCAGCACCTGCACGCGGACGCCCCCGTTGCAGACTTCGGTGACCTTGCCCTCGACGGGCATGCCGCTGCTGTAGGCTTCTTCCAGGTCCTCGGACAGGTTGGCGGCCGTGGCCTTGGGCGACAGGAACACTTCCCCACCCTTGACCCCCGTCACGTACAGGTCCAGCGAATCGCCGACCTGGAGGGTCAGCGAGCCGTCCTCGGCCGTCAGGTCCCGGCGACGGACCACGCCTTCGCGCTGGGTGCCGCCGATGGCGACGAACACGTCTTCTTTTCCCACCACCAGCACCTGGCCGCGGATCTTGGTTCCGGGCTGAAGGCGGGTCGGCTTCTTCTGGAAGGACTCCTCGAGCATCCGGGCAAATTCGGAGCTGCCTGGGGAAGCGGACTGGGACTCGTCGTCGTCGAACTCATTGGCCATGGCCCCCTCTTACCGGAAGCGGGCCAGGAGCTCACCTCATTTCGAGGCCGGATGAGCCGAAGCCCAGAGCTCCTTGACCTTGTTCACCACGGCCAGGATGCCAATGGTCTTGTCGATCAGCCCCAGGGCACCGCCGGCGATCAGGCCCTGGGCGTCGGGCGACTGGGGTTCGGTGGTCACGAACAGGATGGGCACGGTGGCCATCTTGGGGTCGGCCTTGAGCCGCTTCAGGACCTCATAGCCATCCACTTTGGGCATCTGGACGTCCGAAATGACCAGGTCCGGCGGATTCTGTGAAATGGCGGCCAAGGCCAGCTCGCCGTCCGAGAACATCTGGAATGAAATGGAAGGATCCCGGCGGAAAGCCGCATGAGCCAGGCGCAGCACGTCCTCGTCGTCATCCAGGTAGATGACGGACTTGAGCTGGCGGTTGGCCATCTGGGTGGGGGCCGCCGCCTGGACCGGCGTGGCGTGGATGAGTTGCTTGAGCACTTCGGTCACCGAGGTCAGGAATTTTTCGTCCTTCTTGACCACGAAATCGGGCGAATGCGGCCCCTTGGCGCCTTTGAGCTCTTCCGAGGTCATGAGCACGGTCTTGACGCCCGAAAGGCGAGGCAGGGTCTTGACCATGCTGATCAGCTCGGTACCCGTGAACGGCGCCACGAAAAGCGAAGTGATGACGATATCGAACCGCTCGTGGCAAAGACGGCCCAGGGCTTCATGGCTGTCCTTGGCGACCGAAACCAGGTGACCGATGTTGTTCTTGTCGAACCAGCTCAGCACGTGGCGCATGAAGATCTCGGACTTGCCCACGAACAGGACCTTGGCGTCGGGAGCCTTCGCGGCGCCCGCGGCGGGGGCGGCCGCACTGCCAGGTGAAATGAGCTTTTCCAGGGCCGAGTTGAACTTCTCTTCATCGATCCCTTTTCCGGACCGGTAAGCCTTGGCGTAAGCCGTCAACACGTCCGGGAAAGGCAGGATGCGGGCCACCGCCTCCTGGGATGGAACCGCGGCCGCGCTCTGGATCTTGACCAGCTGGTCTTCCACGCGGTGGCAGGCGGTCACGATCCAGGGAAACTCGTGGGCGCCGGCGGCGCCTTTGAGCGAGTGGATCTTGGACATGGATTCGATGAGCAGGCGGCGCTTGCGTTCCAGCTGCTTTTCGACCTCGACCTCCATGAGAAGGTTCTCGATGATCAGGAGCCGATCGCTCATTTCCTCGAGGAACGCAAAGCGGAGCTTCTCAAACTCTTCGTCATGGTTCGGCATCTGGCTCATGCCAAAATGATAGCTGCAATTCCGGGGACGGGGCAAACCCGAGATGAGAAAGTTTACGTCATTTTAACCGGTTCACCCGGAAACGGCCCGCCAGCCGCTTGGCGGACCCCGAAAACCAAAAAAGCCCTCCCGCCGAAGCAGAAGGGCTTTTTTAGTTTGGCGTCCCCACGGGGATTCGAACCCCGGTTACTACCGTGAAAGGGTGGTGTCCTAGGCCTCTAGACGATGGGGACGCATCAACGAAGGCTGCTGATTAGCAGCGGGCTCAGGCCTTTGCAATGGTTTTTTGAACGCTCCGCTCCCGAACCTGGATGAGCTGGGCCAGCGCTTCGTGAAGAGACGCTGAAATTCCGCATTTTTCAGCCATCCGGACCAGCTCGCCGTTCAACCAGGGAATTTCGGTGGGGCGACCGGCGCGCAGGTCCTGCAATGTGGAATTTTCGTTTTCGGCGGTTCGCCGAATCGCCTGCCACACGGCTCGTGCCTCCTGATCTTCGTCCCAGCCCAGGCCGCAAGCACGGGCCACCGCCAGGGCTTCATTCAAAAGCGACTGCGCCAGCGCCTTCAGGTCCGGATCCTCCAGCGCGGCTCCGTTCGGAACGCCCACCAGGGCACAGCAGGCGTTGAGGGTCACGTTCAGGAGCGCCTTGCGCCACTCCAGCTCTCCCCAGACTCCCGCTTCGCTGACCTCCTGGCCACCCCGCCGAAGGCCTTCGGCCAGGAGCCTGAGCTCGGGCGCCTCGTCGTCCCCGGAAGCCAGATCGACCCGGCCCTGCCCCCGCAGCTCGACCTTGCTCTCCCCCCGCGCGATGGCTCCGAACCAGACCACGGCCCGCGCGAAGCGCGCCCGCGGCAGGACCTTCCGGGCCAGCTCCCCGATGCCAAGCCCGTTCTGGCAAAGCACCAGAAGCTCGGTGCCCGTCAGCTTGGGCTCCAGCCGGCGCAGCATGGCCTCCAGCTGGAATGCCTTGACCGTCACCAGCACCAGGCTTCCATCCGGAAGGCGCGAAACCGAATCCAGCGCCTGCAACGGGGCCAGGGCCTCACCCGTCTCCAGGTCGGACAGGCGCACGTGCAGGCCTCCGGGCTCGTGGCCCAGGCGGATGACCTGGACCCCTCCCCGGGCCAGACGCCAGGCCAGGACGCGACCCACGGCCCCGTTGCCGGCAATGAAAACGGGGGGCAAAACCGGGTCGGTCATTTGAGCCCGGCCAGGCCTCCCTGACGGTCCAGTTCGGCAAGCTCCGTGAAGCCGCCAATCAGTTTCTCGCCGGCAAAGATCTGCGGCATGGTGCGCATCCCGGATTTCTTGAACAGGTCATCCCAGGCCGCGTCGTCCTCTTCGGGAACGCGCACTTCCTGGTAGGCCACGCCCCGCTGGGTCAGCAGCTGCTTGGCGCGCTCGCAATAGGGGCAGTGATCCATGGTGTAGACGACGACTTTGGCTGGGGACATGGAATTTCCTTTCGATTCGATCAGGTTCAGGCGTTCACAAAGCGGGTCTTGCCCCGACGGGTCAGACCAAAAATGCAGATCTCGCGCCGATGGGTGGCCAGCTGCACTGCCTTCACCCGCACCATGCCCATGGCCCGGACGTGCTCCAGCCAACCGGGCAGCTCGGCGGCGAATTTCCACTGGTTCAGCTTCACGGTCAGCACCAGACCCAGCAGGGTATCGTCCAGACGGGTGGCCAGCCGGTCCACGGCGAAGATGGAAATGCGGGGCTCGACGTTCATGTCCAGCAGCAGCCATTCGACCGATTCGGGCAGCTCCTCGCGCGGCACTTCGGCCACGGGACGCTGGATGTGCGCGAACCAGGGCTCCTGGCGGAATTCAAGGACCCGCGGGCTCATGGCCCCCGGATCGATGCCCACCACGTTCACGCCCCGCCTGAGCAAGGCGTAGCTCGCTCCCCCGGGGGCGCTGCCGATCTCGACAGCCGTGTCTCCCCGTCGGACGGGCGCACCCGACCAGGCCAGGACTTCCTCCAGCTTGAGGTAAGCCCGCGAGGGCGAATCCTCGGGCATGGACACCGGGTAGCGGCCTCCCGGGAACGGCGAGTGTCCGGGACCCTGGCGATGGACGCCCACCCACCACTCCCCTTCCTCGACCCCCACGCAGCTCAGCACCGGCTCCCCGGCACGGGCCTGGTCGCGCTCCTCGAAAACCTCGCTCCAGCCCGGCACCTGGCCCAGCTGCTCGCGGAAAGCGCGTTCCAGTACGGTGCCGTCATAGCCCAGGGGTTCCTCGCCCGGGGCGTGGCGGTCGCGTTCAAACAGGTGCAGCACCCACTTCCAGGGCTGATCGCCCCGGAGCCTCCGGGCCTGCTCGACCAGCTCCTGGGCCGACCGGACCTTGCCGAAGTTCAGGGAGCACTCGCGCGCGAAGACCCAGCCGGGCTGGAAGGTATCGGTCAGCTCGTCGTTCCCGGAAACCGTCCGGAAGGTCACGAAGCCAGGGCGCGAGTAGGCAAAGCGGAGCCCGGGGTGCGCGCGCGACACTTCCGCCTTGAGGGCGGGCTCGGCGCCGACCTGGCAAACGGTCTGCAGGAACTGCGATCGAAAAGCACCGCGGGATTCGGCCATTAAGCTACCGCGTTAGCACGTTTTCAGTTAGAAAACCGCCATGGAAACCCTGGGTCTGAGACATGCCGCCCTCCATGTGCGCGATCCCCAAGCGTCCAAAAGCTTCTACATGGACGTGCTGCGGATGCAGCTGGAGTGGGAGCCCGATGCAGACAACATCTACCTGACCAGCGGCGGCCACGACAATCTGGCCCTCCACCGCCGGACAGAAGCGGGAACGCCCCCCGGACAGGACGAATTCGGCTATGGCCCCGGGCAGCGGCTCGACCATCTGGGCTTCGCGCTGCCGTCCTTGGCCGCCGTGGACGAGTGGTACGCCTGGGCCCAGAAACACGGCGCCCGGATTCTCCGCGACGTCAAGACCCACCGCGATGGTGCCCGCTCGTTCTACCTGGCCGATCCCGACGGAACGGTCATCCAGATGATCTACCACCCGCCCATCGCAGCCCGCGCTGCGAAAAAATAACAGCAGCCCGCGCTGAGAGACTAGAGTTCCAGCCCCAAGCCCACGGCTTCCTGGAAGTAGCCCTTCAGGTAAGCCAGCAGCTCCAGACCTTGGCCCTTGTCGTCGACCCAAAGGCCCCGGGACCGATCAAAATCGAAGTGCACCGCGGTTCCCCTCGAGGCCAGGGCCAGCCACAGCTGGCGCACCGAGGGCTGCCCGCTCAGGATGACCCGCGAGCGGTCGGCCAGCTTCACCGAAAGCGCCCCGCCCGACTGCTCGCATTCGGCCATGTCCGGGTCGACCTCCGCGAAGGCCTTTTCCACCCGCTCAAAGGTCTTTTGCAGCTCTTTTCGGAACTCGGTTTCGCTGAAAGACGGGTCGGTGGCCATGGAGCCGGTATGTTCAATGCCCCCACGCGAGTCAATGGAGTTTTGGCCAAACCCGGTTTAGAGTGCGCCCCATGACTCAAGTTGCCGTTTCGACGAGCTGCCCCTGTGGTTCCCAGGTGTCCCTGGCCGATTGCTGCCTTCCCTACGTGAAAGGCAAGCGCAAGGCCGAAACCGCCGAACGCCTGCTGCGCGCGCGCTACACGGCATTCACCCAGGGCGAAATCGATTTCATCCTCGACACCCACCACTCCAAGACCCGCGGCGAAATCAAGCGCGACGAAGTGGCAGACTGGGCCAAGAGCAGCGAATGGCTGGGACTGGAAATCCAGCAGAAGTCGGGCGGCGAGCCGACCGACGCCCAGGGCCAGATCATCTTCCTGGCCCGCTACCGCGCGGACGGCAAGGAGCACGACCATTGGGAGCACAGCCTCTTCGAGAAAGAGGAAGGCGAATGGAAGTTCCTCGACGCCCAGGGCCTTCAGCAGGGACCTATCCGTCGCACCGAGCCCAAGATCGGCCGCAACGACCCTTGCTCCTGCGGAAGTGGCAAGAAGTACAAGAAGTGCCACGGCGCCTGAGCCCAGGCCGGCGACCGACCCATACGACCGCATGAAACCTGCATCGGCTACCGCATGGCTAAACATGCGCAGTCGCTTGCTGTCCTGCTGATACCGGTGGCGTTCCTGGGCGCGGCGCGGCCCGCTCCCGCCGGGATCTCGGATCTGTGGTCCCGCAATCCGCGGTCCGACATGGAAACCCTGGAACGCAGCTCGCGGGCCTTCAACCAGGCGGCCCGCGCCGCGATGCCAGCCGTGGTCTCCATCCGCTCCATCAAGATGGGCCAGGGCACGCCTAATCCCCTGGCGCCCCCCGAAGCGCAGGGCGGCGTCGGGCTGGGCTCCGGAGTCGTGCTGCGGCCCGACGGCCTCATCCTGACCAACCACCATGTGGTCGAGAACGCGCGCAGCATCACCGTGCTCTTCGAGGACAAGGACCGCTACGCGGCCCACGTGGTGGGCCGCGATGCCCACACGGACCTGGCCCTGATCCGGCTGGACAAGCCCCCCGCGAACCTCCAGACCATCCGCTTCGCCGACTCCGACGGGGTCGAGGTGGGCGACTGGGCCATCGCCATCGGCAGCCCGTTCGGACTTTCGCACACGGTCACCTCGGGCATTGTCAGCGCCAAGGGCCGCGGCAGCCTCGGGGTCTACGACATCGAGGACTTCATCCAGACCGACGCGCCCATCAACCCCGGCAACTCGGGCGGCCCCTTGCTCAATCTCAAGGGCGAGATGATCGGCCTGAACTCGGCCATCTACTCGCAGACCGGGGGCTACATGGGGATCGGCTTCTCGATCTCCTCGAACCTGGTCCGCAAGGTGACCGACGAGCTCATCCGCACCGGCAAGGTTTCCCGCGGTTTCATCGGGATCTCCGCGCAGGACATGGATGCCGACCTGGCCGAGTTCTTCAAGGCCGGCAAGGACGGCGGGGCCCTGGTCACCGGAATCCAGCCCGAGGGAGCCGCCTCATCGACTCCCCTGCGCGTGGGCGATGTGATCGTGCGGTGGAACAGGCAGCCGGTCAAGGACGCCTCGGACCTCAAGGCCCGCGTCGGCCAGACCCCGGTCGGCTCCGAAGTCCAGCTCGAGTGGCTCAGCGAAGGCAAGAAGAACATCTCCAAGCTCACGGTCCGCGAACAGCCCCAGGAGGAAAGCAACTCCCCCCGGCAACGCGCGGGCTCGGTGGGAGACTCGTCGCAGGCAGCACCTCCCCCGAAGGGCCTGGGCCTGGCTGTCGACGACATCCCGCCGGAGCTGGAGCCCCTGGTCGAGACCAAGAATGGGCAAGGCGCCCTGGTGGTCCACGTGGTCCCGGGCGGCGCGGCTTCGGACGCCGGATTGACGCCCGGGGATGTGATCCTGCGGCTGAACCGCACCGAGGTCCATACGGCCAAGCAGTTCACCGAGCTGGCGCACAAGGCCCAAGGGGGCGAACTCGTCGTGCTGTACCTGCAGCGTGGCGGCGCCCATCGGCGAATCTATGTGCCCCTGCGCCCCTTGGCCGGTTGAAGAAACCGGAAGACCCCATCCGGCGCCGATCCCATGCGCAGGCCGAGGACGCTCCAGGTCGCGCTCCATGAAAAGAAGAAGGGCCGAGTGGGAATGTCCCATCCGGCCCTTCCTGCTT
>CANFHS010000092.1 GCA_947446835.1 Bacteriovoracaceae bacterium | reverse complement strand
TGGTGGTCCGGGGCCGGGGAGCACTCCAGGATCGACTCGTGGCGCTCCACCTGTGCAGTCCCAGTCACTGGGCCGCCGAAGAAAAGATCGGAAATGACTTTCGCGCCGTGCACGCGCCCATTCCGGGCGTCGAGAAGATGAACCGCGCCGCACCCCAGATCGTGCAGGCCATGATCGAAAAAGGGCCCTATGTCCGCTTTGTTTGGGGCTTTGCCACCGACGAGCGCCTCAATCATCACCCTGAAGCTCCGGACGGAATGGACCCCGATCTTTGGCGGGGGCGTTCGTTTTCGCTCGAAAGGCCCGAGAATCCGTTCTCGCTCCGGGTGGAACGGCAGGTCATCTGGGGCCTGCCCGAGCTGGATGCTTTCCTGTTCGTGATCCGGGTGTCGTTTCTTCCGGGCCACCAGATCCGCGCCCGCGCCGACTGGCGGCAAAAGCTCAGGGACGCGCTGGTGTCCATGAGTCCCGAAAGCCGCATCTACAAGGGCCTGGATGGTTCCTTCGATGCCGTGGTGGCCTGGCTCGACGACGGGGCGAAGGTCTAGCCGATCCGCCGCGCGATCCACGCGACGGTGGGCGGCGTTCCCTGCGTGCGCCCCTGCGAAAGCGCCTGGAAGCCGCTCTGCCGGAGCAGCGAAGCCACCTCGTCTGCCGGGTAGCGGTGAAAGTGGCGCGCCGGACCCGACGGGTCGTCGGTGCGGTCTTCGTGGACGCCCGAGCCTTCTTCCATCGACACGAAGAGGACGCCCCGGGGTTTGAGGCACGCAAAGAAGCCGTTCATCACGCGCTGCACGCCATTGGGAGGCAGGTGCAGCAGGGTGCGGTGGCACCAAACGCCGTCGTAGGCTTCTTTGGGCTCGCTCATCAGGAGCAGGTTCCGCGTCCGCACGGGAACTCCGCTGTGGGCCGTGGCCAGCGCGGCCATTCGGGCCGAGCCGTCGAAGCCTTCGGCGAGGAATCCTCGCTCCAGGAATTCACGGAGATCGCGCCCCGATCCGCAGCCTGCGTCCAGGACGCGTGCCGCCGGGGGCAGGTGACGACAGAATTCCTGCAGGGCATCCCGGTCCACGCGCCGCCGGGTGCGGGCGCTGTAAGGCTCCGCGTTCCGTTCGTAGTAGTCCAGGGTTTCGTCCACCGGGTTCATGCCGGGCGCAAGATGGCAGGAAGAGCCTGAAGCCGCAAGGGCCTCAGGCCACTTCGGTTTCGAGCCAGTCCCGGGGGTGCTCGTGCATGGGGAAGTCGGCCGGAGCTTCACCCGGTCCGACCTGCTGGCGGGAGCCGCGCGCCCGCAGTGCCAGCCAGGCCACCGCCAGCAAGGCGCCCAGGGCCACGCCCCGTCCCACGCGGCTGCGGGCGGGCGCGGGCAATGGGGTGCGGCTGCGCTCGTGTCCGGTGCGGGGGGAGGGCCGGAACAGGTTTCCATCCAGGTCCACCCGGGGGCTTCTCAGGACCCGCTCCAGGGGAGTGGGGCGTCCCACCAGGACCTCTTCCTGGCCGGTCTCGGCGCACCGAAGCAGCGCGCGAGCCACCCGCTCGGGCGGCTCGATCGGGGCGCGCGGGCGCGCCTCGAAATCACCGAGCAGGCTCCGGGCGTTCTCGAAGTAAGGCGTGGCGATGTGAGCGGGCCGGACCAGGCTGACCCCGATCGGGCAGCCTTCCAGGCGAAGCTCCTGGCGCAGCGTGGAGGTCCACTGGTCGATGGCGGCCTGGGCGCAGGCCGCGGCCCCCTGGAGCGGTGATCCCGATTCGGGAGCCATCCCTGACACGTTGATGAGGCAGCCGCCGCTTTCCTTGAGACGAGGCAGCGCGGCCAGTGAGCCATGGATCGTGCCCCAGAAGTTGGTCTCGAAAAGCCGCTTCAGGTCCTCCGGCGGAACGCTCTCCAGCCGGCCGAAGATGGACACGCCCGCGTTGTTGATCCAGGTGTCGATGCGTCCCCAATGCCGCAAGGCCGCCTGGGCGGCTTCTTCCAGGCCGCCCGGCCGGGCCACGTCGGTGGGAAAGAATTCGGCGCGCCCCCCGGCCTCGCGCAGGTCCTGGCAGATGCGGACCAGGGCCTCGGTGCTCCGGGCCACCAGCAGCAGGCGGGCGCCGCGCGCGGCGGCCATCCGTGCGGTGCACAGGCCGATGCCCGAGGAGGCACCCGTGATGACCAGGACTTGCTGATGAAGGGGTCTCAGGCGGGGTTTCATGAGCTTTCCGGGGGTGCAACCTCTGGACCTGACGGGCAGCGCCGCATCTGGTAAGTCCAGGCCCATGACCCCGGAACTTCCCATCCGTCTTCCCAGCCTGTTCGTGAGCCACGGTACGCCGATGCTGGCGCTGCAGGACCGCGACGAGGACGCCTGGGTGGCGCATCTTCAGGACTGGGCGCGCGCCCTGCCGGTTCGTCCGCGGGCCGTGGTGGTGGTTTCGGCGCACGGACTTTCGGCCGAAGACACGGTCGAAATCGCCGGGGCCGCCCGGCACTCGCTCATCTACGATTTTCGCGGATTTCCGGCAGCCCTTTACCAGGTCGAATACCCGGCCCCGGGCGCGCCGGAACTTCTGCCCCGGCTCCTCTCGCTGCTTTCGGCCCAGAACTTCCGGACCGAGGTCACGGGCCGCGGCCTGGATCACGGGGTCTGGGTCCCGCTGCGCGCGGCGTTCCCGGAAGCCGACATTCCGGTCATCCAGGTTTCTTTGCCTTTTCCGACCCAGCCGCAGAAGGCGCTCCTGCTGGGCAAGGCCTTGGCTCCGCTTCGCGAAGAAGGCGTGCTGATCGTCGGCAGCGGCAGTTCAGTGCACAACCTGCAGCAGATGCGCTGGAGCGGAAAGACCGGGCAGCCATTGCCCTGGGCCGCGCGCTTCAGCCGGTGGGTGCTGGACTGCCTGCGCGAAAAGAAGGTCGCGGCACTGGTGGGCTTCGAGGACGAGTCGCCCGACGCGGCCCTGGCGCACCCGACGACCGAGCATTTCTACCCGCTCTTCGTGACCCTCGGGGCGAGCCTTCCCGGCGACGAGCTGGAGCTCATCCACGAGGGAGTCGAGTACGGCACCATCGGCATGGAATGCCTGGCGCTCCGGGCGCCCGCCTCCCACCCCGCCCAGGGACGGGTCTTCCACTGACATGACAGTTATTGAAATGAAGGTCGCCATCGAGGATCCGCGCCAGTACCTGCTGGACTGGGTGGAAGACGAATTCCGCCGTTACCCGCAGGTCCGCATCCGGCTCAGGCCCCTGCAGGAACGCGATGGCGTGACCGTGCGGACCGAAACGCGTGAATATTTCTTCGAGACCGACTGGGTTCGCGAGCGGCGCTACGACCAGATGAACCGCCTGGCCGCGCAGATCCAGAACCTGCTGGACGATACGACCTGAGCGCTCAGCGCTTGCGTGCCAGGGTGGCGATGTAGCCGTTCACGAAGCGGTGGATGGGCTCTGGCGCACCGACCCAGGTGTCTTCGTAGAAGCCTTCGATCGAAAGGCCGGCCTGCGTCTGGCCGCCGATCTGGTCCTGCAGCGTGTGGCCAAAGGAAATGGGCAGCTGGTCTTCCCGGAACTTCCGGATCTCGGGATCCTCCGGGTAATCCAGGTCGCTGTAGGGAATGGGGTACTTGAGCTGCGCAATGCCTTGGCGCTCCAGCTCCAGGTCGGAGCAGAACACGATCGGATTCACGATCCCGCTGAGCAATACGCCTCCAGTCCTGAGCACGCGCGCGGCTTCGCGCCACACGGGCAGGATTTCGGGCACGAAGCAGTTGGAGCAGGGGTGGAAGACCAGGTCAAAGCTCTGGTCCGGGAAGCAGGACAGGTCGCGCATGTCGCCTTCGACCGTGTGGAGGGTGAGGCCGTCGCGCTCGGCGACCCGGCGGTCCTGTTCAAGCTGGGCCGGCGAGTTGTCGAAGAGGGTCACTTCGGCGCCGGCTGCTGCCAGGATGGGGCCCTGCTGGCCGCCACCCGAGGCCAATCCCAGCACGCGCCTGCCTCGCAGCTCCCCGAACCACTCGCGCGGCACGGGGCGGCTGGGCGTCAGGATCAGCGACCAGTCGCCTTGACGGGCGCGGGCGACCTCCTCGGAAGTGACCGGCACCGTCCAGCGGTTGCCCTTCTTGACCAGGTGGTTCCAGGCCTCGCGGTTCACCGCACGAACGTCAACCGTCACGCCCCACCTCGCGGATGATGGCGCCCCCCAGGCATTCGTCGCCCTGGTACAGCACGACGCTCTGGCCGGGCGTGATGGCGCGCTGGGGCTCATCGAAGGCCACATGCAGGCGTCCGTCCTCCAGCACCGTGGCCGTACAGCCCTGGTCGGCCTGCCGGTAGCGGACTTTGGCAGCGCACTTCAGTGCGGTGCCTGCGGGCGCGGGGGCCTGGCCTGCCACCCAGAAGGGGGCTTCGGCCCGGAGCTCACTTGCGTACAGCGCCGGATGATCGGTGCCGCGTTCGACGTACACCAGGTTCCTGGCGTGGTCCTTGGCCACCACGAACCAGGGTTCGCCCTGGCCGCCCAGGCCCAGGCCTTTGCGCTGTCCCAGGGTGTAGTAGGCCGAGCCGTGGTGCTGGCCCACCGGGGTGCCGTCCAGCAGGCGGAACTGGCCTGGCTGCGCCTGCAGGTACTTCTGCAGGAAGGGCCGGAAGTCGCGTTCCCCGATGAAGCAGATTCCCGTGGAGTCCTTCTTGCGGGCCGTGGGCAATTTCAGGTTCTCGGCGATCTGCCGCACCTGGGGCTTGAGCAGCCCGCCCACCGGGAACAGGGTGCGGGACAGTGCCTCGTGCCGGGTCATGCACAGGAAGTAGCTCTGGTCCTTGTTCGGGTCCGAGCCCTTCAGGAGGCGGGTGACGCCGTCCCGCAGGCCGGTCCGGCAGTAATGGCCGGTGGCCAGGAAGTCGCCTCCCAGCCGCAGCGCCTGGTCGAAGAACACCTTGAACTTGATCTCACGGTTGCAGAGGACGTCGGGGTTGGGCGTGTACCCTTTGCGGTATTCCTCCAGGAACTCCGAAAACACCTGGTCCCAGTACTCGCGCACGAAGTCCACCGAAGTGGCGGCGATATCCAGCTGGTCGCAGACCCGCTGGACGTCCTCCCAGTCCTTGGCCGAGGTGCAGACCCCGTTTTCGTCCTTTTCCTCCCAGTTCTTCATGAACAGGCCCAGCACGCGGTAGCCCTGTTCCTTGAGGACCCCGGCCACGACGGACGAATCCACGCCGCCGGACATGCCGACGACCACGGTGGTCCGGGAGTTCTGGTCGCGCGCCTCGGTCGATGGGCGCAGGAATTCGGGGAGCATGGAGCGGGCTTATACACCAAACGCCCGTCCGTGATAAGGGAGGGGGCATGAGCGAGGACTGGAAAAACAAGCCCGATTCCTGGTGGCGTGAGCATCTGACCCCGGCCCAGTACCAGGTCACCCGCAAGCATGGCACCGAGCGGCCCTTCACGGGCGAATACTGCGAGAGCCACGCTCCCGGCCTTTATGCGTGCGTCTGCTGCGCGCTGCCCCTGTTCCGCTCGGGCAACAAGTTCGACTCGGGCACCGGCTGGCCCTCGTTCGGCGCTCCGGTGGCGCCCGAGGCCATCCAGGAGCGCGAGGACCGCAGCCTGGGCATGAGGCGCGTCGAGGTGCTTTGCGCCCGCTGTGACGCCCACCTGGGCCATGTGTTTCCCGACGGCCCCCCGCCGACGGGCCTCCGCTACTGCATCAACTCGGTGGCTCTCCGGCTCGTGGAAGAGTCGGATCCACAGAACCAGGAGAAAAAATGAGCCGTTTTCGCCGGATTCCCGCCTCGGGAATCAACCTGTTCCAGCTGATCTACATCCTGATCCGCGAGTATGAGCAGAAGTCCGGCCAGAAGGCCCTGAACCTGTCGCTCGGCAACCCCGACCTGAGCCCCGTGGCCGAGGTCCTGGAGCTGAAGGCCCGGTTCGCCGGCCGCTCCGACTACGAGCTGCACACCTACGCCGAAGACAACAACGTGAACCAGTTTGCCGAGGGCATGGTCCGGGCGCTGACCGGCCTGGAGGTCGCGGCGCATTCCCACCTCAAGGCCACCCCCATCGCGGGGATCAAGACCGCGACCGCGCTGCTTCCGCTGGCTTGCGGGCTGCACCTCAAGGATCGCCGCCAGTGCCACGTGGTCACCAACCTGCCGGCCTATGACGTGATGGGCACCTGGACCAGCACCTACCTGGCGTCCAACCGCATCGTTTGGCCGCTGTCGTCGCAGGACGGCATGGCGCTGCGGCTGGACCGCCTGAAGGACGCCCTGCAGAAGGCGGGCGTGGAGCGCCCCGAGCTCATCTTCGTGATCCGGCCCGGGAATCCGGCTTCGGCGGGAGCCAGCCGGGCCGAGTGGGAAGCCCTGATCCGGTTCTGCATCGAGCGGGGCATCCGCCTGGCCAATGACGGCGCGTACACGGCGCTGGGCCGCCCGGACGGGCATGTGCCCCTGTCGCAGGTGGCTCCGGCATTCCCCGAGCTGGAATGGGTGGAGCTGCTCTCGGTGTCCAAGTCCTTCAGCGACCCGGGCGCCCGCCTGGGGGTGATGGTGGGCTCCCGTGAATTCATCGAGGACTATGTCCTCATCAAGGGCAACACCGATTCGGGCCCGAATCCGCACGTGATGGCGGCCTATGGCGAGCTTTTCAAGGACACGGCGCGGGCTCGGGGGATGCTTGAGGAATTGACGGGCATCTACCTGAAGCGACTGGATTATCTGGTGCCCCGCCTCAAGGCCCTGGGCCTGAGGCCTGCCTGCGAGACCACGGCAGGCTTCTTCACCCTGTGGCGGACCCCCGATGAGGCCTGGGGGCTGGACCTGCATGCCGAAGCGACCCGACAGGGCATTTCGCGTGCCGAGCTGTTCAACCGCCTGACCATCGACCGGGCCGGGGTGGTCGGGGTCCATTTCCAGGGGCCCCCGGAAACGGGTGAGGTCTTCATCCGTTACGCCGTCTGCACGGACGTCCTGGCGCCCGCTTTCCAGGCCCGCTTCGAAGCGGCAATGGCAGGAATGAAGCCCGTCTACCGCCCGACTTGACAGTTTCATCACTCATTTTTCTCCTCTTCCGGACCGATACGCAGGGTTGGAAGAAGAGGAACCGTCTGATGAAATCGCGTGGAAGCTGGTTTTCCGGCCTCAGGGGCAAGCTGCTGGTCCTGGTTGTCCTTCCGGTTGTCGTCCTGGGGGGTCTGGGCTGGTTCAGCCTCCGCACGATCCAGGGTCTGACGGACGGCCTCGAGAAGGCGAATCGGGTGCGCCTGCCGCTGGCCACCTATGCCGGCCATCTGGAAGCCTCTTCCCAGGAAATTCGCCGGTGGATGCTGAACGCCGTGGTCACCCCGGACGCCACCGAGAAGCAGCAGTATGTTGAAAAGACCCGCGATGCGGTCCGGCGGTTCGAGGACACGCGGGTCGCCTATGAAGCACTTCCCCGGAACGAGCAGGCTCGCGCCCTGTACGCCGAGGTTCCCGGGCGCTGGAAAGAAGCGCAGAAGGTCATCAACGAGGTCCTCTCCGAGATCGAGCAGGGCGGAGACGCCGGTAGCCGCATGGCCTACGGCTCCATCCGCACCCGCCTTCGGGCGGCCATGAGCCCCATCGACGAAACGCTCGAGTCCCTGGACAAGGCACGGCTGGAGCGGGTCAAGGCGGAGCTGGAACAGCAGGAAACCGAAAGCCGTGAGGCCGAGGCGTGGATGCTGGGGCTGATCGTTTCAGCCGTGGCCGGCGTCATTTTGCTGGGCTTTGGCCTGGCCTCGCGCCTGGCGGGAGTCCTGTCGCTGGCCATCGATCGCCTGAACGAGTCCAGCAGCGACCTGGGTGTGGCGTCGCAGCAGATCGCCACGGCCTCGCAGGGGCTTTCGAACGGCTCGGTCGAGGCGGCTTCGGCGCTCGAGGAGACGGTCAGCTCGCTCGAGCAGCTCAACTCGATGGTCAAGCGCAACACCGACGACGCGCGCGAGGCCGCGCAGATTTCGCAGAGGTCGCGTGAAAGTGCCGAAGGCGGCGAAGGCGAGCTGCGCAGCCTGATCGAGGCGATGGGCGAGATGGCCCATTCCTCGAAGAAGATCGGCGAGATCATCAACGTCATCGACGACATCGCCTTCCAGACCAATCTGCTGGCCTTGAACGCCGCGGTGGAAGCGGCTCGCGCGGGTGAGCAGGGCAAGGGCTTCGCGGTGGTGGCCGAGGCGGTGCGTTCGCTGGCCCAGCGGTCGGCCGCCGCTGCCAAGGACATCACCACGCTCATCCAGGACTCTTCCCGGCGGACCGAGCGCGGGGTCCAGATCGCCGATCGCAGCGGGCGTTCCCTCAGGGACATCGTGGAGTCCATCAAACGGGTTTCCGAGCTGAACCAGCAGATCGCCGGCGCTTCCCAGGAGCAGTCGGCGGGCCTGACCCAGATTTCACGCGCCATCGGGCAGATCGACCAGACCACCCAGTCCAATGCGGCCAGCGCCGAGGAGACTTCGGCGGCCAGCCAGAAGCTGTCCACCCAGACCCTCGATCTGTATCAGCTGGTCCAGGATCTGGAAGGGGTCCTGACGGGCGCTACCGAGGTCGCAGCTCCCGCCCCTCGGGTCACCCAGGGGCGCTCGCGCAAGCCCGTCGAGCCTCCCCGGTTCGAGGAACCTCAGGCGGCTGCGGCCAAGGAGCCTCCGGCTCCTCTGCGGCTCGTCACGCCTGCTCCGGCGGCGCCCAAGGCCGAAACCAGCAAAACCGAAGCGGCCCGTCTCATCCCTTTCGATGATGACGACGGCGCCAAGAACGGCACCTTCGAAGGCTTCTGATCCCCCG
>CANFHS010000091.1 GCA_947446835.1 Bacteriovoracaceae bacterium | reverse complement strand
GGTGACCGGGGAGGTGCGGGTCAGGAGGGCGGCTGGTCCCTCCAGGCCGGGAGCGTCAGGAGCGCGCGCGGCCCGGACCCAGGTCAGGGCTCGGGCTTCGGACAGCGGGCCGCCGTGGGCCTGCTGCCGCACCTTGTAGTCGGTGCTTCCGTCCGTGGTCGAGCTCACGGTGAACGAAAAGGAGCCGCCGGTGCAGGGGGTGGTCCTTTGGGTCTCGTCGGGCAGACCCAGCACCACGGTGTTTCCGGCGTCGCAGTCGCCCGCGATCTCGAGCTGGTCCTGGGCCGAAAGGAAAGGGCTGCTCGTGGGCAGCCGCAGGTTCGGCGCGGCCGGCGCCTGCGTCCGCGGCTCGGGGGCGCCAGAGGCGGCGGGAGGCGAGGCTCCGTTGTCCCCCTTCGAGGCGCAGCCCGCACCCAATGCCATGACCAGAACCCACGCCGCGCTTCGCCCATTTCCCGGTAGCATCCTGCCCCCTTGTTTCGAGGAATCCAGGATAGCCGGAAGGATCTATTTTAAATCACGAAGCTATAATGAAAAAAACCTTCCGGGCAGGTTACTGCATCTCGATCGAGATCATCTTCGACACGCCGGGCTCTTCCATGGTGACGCCGTAGAGGGTGTCGTTCAGTTCCATGGTCTTCTTGTTGTGCGTGATGAGGATGAACTGGCTCTTGGCGCTCATTTCCTTCAGGAGCGCGTTGAACTTGCCGATGTTCGCGTCGTCCAGCGGCGCGTCCACTTCGTCGAGCACGCAGAAGGGCGAGGGCTTGACCATGAAGATGGCGAAGATGAGCGAAACGGCCGTGAGGGCCTTCTCGCCGCCCGAAAGCAGCGTGATGGACGAGACCTTCTTGCCAGGAGGCATGGCCATGATGTCCACGCCGGCCTCCAGGATGTCGGTCGACCCTTCCGGGTAGACCAGCTCGAGTTTGGCCATGCCGCCCCCGAAGATGATCGGGAACAGGCGCTGGAAGCGGTCGGCGATGGCGTCGAAGGCCTTGCGGAAGCGGTCTTCCGAGGTCTTGTTGATGTGCTCGATGGCCTCCGCGAGGTTCTTCATCGAGGTCTCGAGGTCCGATTTTTCGGTCAGCAGGTGGTCGAAGCGCTGCTTGACGCGCTCGTACTCCTGGTCGGCCTCGGGGTTCACGTCGCCCAGGCGGCGGATGCGCTCGCGCAGGCGTTCGACTTCCTCGGAGAGCGCCTGCTCCTCCTCGGCCGTCATTTCGCGCGTGATGACGGGCTCGTTCATCTCTTCCTGGATGGGCGTGACCACCGGATTTTCGAGGCAGTTCAGCCCGTACTTTTCCTCGAGGTTCTGCTTGAGGTGCCCGTATTCCCCGGACAGCCGCTCGAAATCCACCGCCAGCTTCGAGCTGTGCGTGGTCTTGTCGTTGCCGGTCTGGTGGAGTTCCTTGATCCGCGACAGGTTGCCGTTGAGCTGGGCGTTGACCTGCTCCAGGCGGTCCTTGGCGTTGGAGAGGTTCTCCTGGTCGGTGGCGATCTGGAGGGTGAGCTCCTCGATGCGGGCCTCGAGCCCCTGGTCGCCGCCGGTGAAGTTCTCGTGCTCACGCGAGGCGCGGTCCAGGGCCCGGTCGACCTCGGACAGGCGGCGCTCACGGTCGGCGATGACCGAACGGTTGGCCTCCAGCTCGCGCTTGAGCGAGAAGGCGCGTTCCTTGAGCGAAGCCTCCTGGACGCGGGCCTCCTGCAGGTGGCCTTCGGCGTCGCGGACCTGCTCGTCGAGTCCGGTCTGGCGGGCCTCGGCGTCGCCGATCCGGATCTCGAGAGCCGTCCTGGTTTCTTCGAGCGTGACCAGGTGGGACTCGAGCTCCGAGCGCTGGGCCAGGGCCCCCTCGGCTTCGTCGGTCATGCGCTGGCTTTCGCGGCGCGAGAGCTCCAGCTGGTTCTCGGTGTCACGAAGCGTGCGGCCCATCTGGTGGACGTCGCGTTCGGCCGATGCGGCCTCGATTTCGAGGGTCTGGATACGGACCTGGACCTGCTCCAGCTGGGCGCGGGCTTCCTCGAGCTCCGTGCGGCAGGACTCGAGCGCGGTCTCCAGCCCCTGGAGCTGCTCTTCGGCCGCGTTGGCCTCGAGCTCCAGGTCGCCGATGATGCGCTTGCGCCCCAGCACCGAGGCGGGCTGGGAGGACTCGGTCGAACCGCCGCGCAGGATGCCGTGCGAATCGAAGGCCGAGCCGTCCAGGGCCGAAAGCGACCAGCCGCCCAGCTTGTGCAGCTGGTCCTGGCGGACAAAGTCGGCCACGGGCTTCAGCGAACGCACCACGCAGACATGCGAGATGAGCTGGGCCGCGATGCGGGAAACGTTCTCGCCGGCCTCGCTGCGGATCTTGACGAACTGGGACAGGTCGCCCAGCACCTCGAAGCCCGCGGCTTCGAGCATGGAGCGCACGCCGCCGAAGTCGGTGGTGCCGCGGGCGGGTTCGGGTGCCACGTGGATGGAGGCGCGGCCCTGGCTCTGCGACTGGATCTGTTCGAGGGCCTGGACGGCGACCTCGGGGTCGCCCGAGATCAGGTTCTGCAGCCGGTCCTCGAGCCAACCTTCCAGCGCCTGTTCGTAGCCCTTTTCGACGTCGATGGCGTCGGCCACGGCACGAAGCTGGCCTGAGCCCTGGTTCTTGGCCCAGTCGAGCGCGGCCTTGGGGCCGTCGCCGAAGCCTTCGTAGGCCGCATCGAGCTCCTTGAGCGACTGCAGCCGGGTGCGGATGCGGGTCAGCGTCTTGGTGGCTTCGTCGCGGGCGCGGACGGCGTCGCGGGACTTCTGGTCAAGCTCGCGGACGCGGGCCTGTTGTTCCCCGCGCAGGCCCTGCTGCTCTTCCTTCTGGGTCTTGGCGGTCTGCGCGCGTTCCTGGGCCAGCTCCGACTCGGAGCGGGCTTCCTGGACGCGGGCTTCCTGGGCCTGGATCTGTTCGGCCAGGCGCTCGGCCTGGGCGCGAGCGCTTTCGGCGCGCGAGGCGAGCGAAGCAGCACGGCTGGTCAGCTCGGAGCCCTGGGCCACCGAGTTCATCAGCTCGCGCTTGAGGGTCTCGACCGCGCGGCGGGCATCGTCCGCTTCGCGCCTCAGCTGGCGCGAGGTCTCGTCCTGGGACTGGGCCTTTTCCTGGGCCTGGTGCAGGGTTTCGTCGGCAACCGCGAACTCCTCCTCGTGCGACTGCAGCGAGTCCTTGGAGGTGGCGATGGCGGCCGTGAGCTCTTCCTTCTCGGCTTCCAGGGTCTCAAGCTGGGCGCTCAGGTCCTGCTGGCGGCGACGCGACAGCTCGAGCGCGCTCTTCTGCCGGGTCAGCTCGCTGGAAGCGGTCTGGATCTTGGCCTGCAGTTCCTCGGCGAACTTGGTTTCCGTGACGCTGTGGACCCGGTCGATTTCGATCGAATTTTCGGCGATCTGGAGCTCCGCGCGGAGGGTCAGCAGTTCCAGCTCCAGGGCGTCGCGCTCGGACTTGAGGGCGTCGAGCTGCTGGGTCAGGACGCGGGCCTTGCGGCGGCCCCAGGTGATTTCCTTCTCGAAGAGCTCGTCCTTGTACTTGCGGTACTGGCGGGCCTTCTGGGCCTGGCGTTCCAGCGAATTCAGGCTGCGCTCGATCTCGGCGATGACGTCGTTGAGGCGGGCCAGGTTGGCCTGCGTGGCCTCCATCTTCCGGAGGGATTCCTTCTTGCGGGCCTTGTACTTGGCGATCCCGGCCGCTTCTTCGATGAGCAGGCGGCGATCTTCGGGCTTGGCGTTGACGATCTTGCCGATCTGGCCCTGCTCGATGACCGAGTAGCCCTTGGCGCCGACCCCGGTATCCATGAACAGTTCCTGGATGTCCTTGAGGCGGGCCGACACGCCGTTCAGGAAGTATTCGCCGCCACCGTCGCGGTAGACGCGCCGGGTGACTGCGATTTCCTTGGTCTTGAGCGTGGGAGAAAGGTCCTGGGCGCTGGCTCCGGCCGGGGCGCTCTCGGTGTCCACGACGTCGGTTTCGAGCACCATCGTGGCTTCGGCCATTCCGAGGGGCGAGTACTTGGACGAACCGTTGAAGATCAGGTCGTCCGCGCCGGTGCCGCGCATGTGCTTGTAGGACTGTTCGCCCATGACCCAGAAGAACGCGTCCACAATGTTCGATTTACCGCAGCCGTTCGGGCCGACGATGCCCGTGATGCTGTGGTCGAAGTGGATGATCGTCTTGTCTTTGAATGACTTAAAGCCTTGAATTTCCAGCCGCTTAACGCGCATGCTAAATCTTTCTCCCCCCGGAGGCTGTCAGGTGTCTGACTGTAACAATCGGCGTCGAAAAGGCAAGCCGGTGCTCTGGAAAACGGAAGGCCCCGCGCGGAACGTGTTTCCGGCGGGGCCTTCTCTTGGATTTGCCTGAGTTCTGCGGAGTCTGAAAGCTCCGCTTTTCAGTGCGTGGCCTCGGGTCTCTGGGACCGACCTCCCGTCGGGAACACCCCCCGCTGGCCACGACTTTCATGCAGACTCAAATTGTGAGGTTCTCTTTGCTGCCGCGAACCTCCGGATCAGGGAAGCAACCGGCAGCACGCGGGCGCCGTCGGCGTCGATGCGGCTTTGCCCGCGCTAACTCGCGTTCGGGGGGCCGGTTTCCGGCCACTCAATAACGGCTCTGGACCAGTACGGCGCACTCTCGGTCTGGCGCATCGGTTTCATACGTACTCGCTCCTTATGTATCTATGGTAAGGAGATTTTTAACGCGCTGCAACATAATAAATTGATCAAAAAACACTTTGATTTGATGGGCTTGGCACCAAAAAAAGAGACCCCGCTCAGGCGATGAGCCTGGCGGGGTCTCGGTGTTTTTCTGTGGTCTGCGGAGTCTGAAAGCTCCGCTTAACAGTGCGCCGTTTCGGTTGCTCGGGGCCGACTTCTCGCCGGGCCCTGCCGTTCAACGGCGACTTCTGGAGGACGCAAATTGTAGGGAACCTGAAATCTGCCGCGGCCCTCCTGATCGGGAAGGTGTCCGGCAGTCCGCGAGCGCCGTCGACGTCGGTCCGGCTCGGCTCGCGCGCTCAACACTTCGGAGGCCCGGTTTCGGGCCACTCAAGAGTTGCCCGAATGCAGTACGGCGCACTTTCAATCTGACGCTGGGTTTTCATTGCGTACGGTGCTCCTTACCCTTTTAAGATTAAGCACTTATTTGACGCGCCGCAATAGAAAAAGTTTAGACACGAACCCCGTTCCGGACTTCCCCGCCGGTCCGCTGGGTTGGCTCACCGGGCGACCAAAACTTGGCCGCGCCTGCGGGACCCTGTTCAGCGTTTCCGGGTGGTTTTTGGGCGACGGGCGACCTTCCGCGGTGCCCGGATCTGGGCCTGGGCGGCCGCCAGACGCGCCACGGGCACGCGGTAGGGTGAGCAGCTCACGTAATCCAGGCCAAGCCCGTGGCAGAAGGCCACCGACGAGGGCTCGCCGCCGTGTTCGCCGCAGATGCCGAGCTTCAGGTCCGGCCGGGTCTTGCGGCCTTCGGCGATGGCAATTTCCATCAGCCTTCCCACGCCCTGGGGATCGAGGGTCGCGAAGGGATCCTTCTCGTAGATCTTGGCCTCGAGGTAGTCCTTCAGGAAAAGGCCCGAATCGTCGCGCGACAGCCCGTAGGTGGTCTGGGTCAGGTCGTTGGTACCGAAGCTGAAGAACTCGCCGTAGCGGGCAATCTCGGCCGCCGTGAGGGCTGCCCGGGGCAGCTCGATCATGGTGCCGATCTGGTAGCTGATCCGGGCCCCGGTTTCCGCCATGACCTTCTCGGCTTCCTCGATGCAGTATTCCCGGACGAATTTGAGCTCGCGCCAGTCGCCCACCAGGGGAATCATGATTTCGGGCACGATCTTGAACTTCTCGTCGCGCACCAGCCCGCAGGCGGCCTCGAGAATGGCCCTGACCTGCATGCGGTAGATCTCGGGGTAGCTCACGCCCAGCCGGCAGCCCCGGTGGCCGAGCATGGGGTTGAACTCGTGCAGCTGCTCGGCCTTGCGCTTGAGGCGTTCAAAGGGAACGCTGATCTTGGCCGAAAGCGCGCGGATCTCCTCGTCCGAGTGGGGAATGAACTCGTGAAGCGGCGGATCCAGCAGGCGGATCGTGACGGGCAGCCCCTTCATCTCGCGGAAGATGCCCTCGAAATCGCTCTTCTGCATGGGAAGGATGCGGGCCAGGGCATTGGCGCGGCCCTGCTCGGTGTCGGCCAGGATCATTTCGCGGACGGCGTCGATGCGCTCGGCCTCGAAGAACATGTGTTCCGTGCGACACAGGCCGATGCCCTCGGCGCCGAACTCGCGCGCGATCCGCGCATCATGGGGGGTGTCGGCATTGGTCCGCACCCGCAGCGAGCGGATCTGGTCCACCCACTTCATGAGCTCCTGGAAGTCCTGGTTCAGCTTGGGTTCGATGGTGGGGATGATTCCCTGGATGACTTCGCCCGTGGCGCCGTCCAGGGTGATCGAGTCGCCCTCCTTGAGGACCAGGCTGCCGATGGCCATCTGGCGGGCCTCGGGGCTGATCTTCAGCGCCGAGCAGCCTGAAACGCAGGGGCGTCCCATGCCGCGGGCCACCACGGCCGCATGCGAGGTCATCCCTCCGCGGGCGGTCAGGATGCCCTGGGACACCGACATGCCGTGGATGTCCTCGGGCGAGGTTTCCACGCGCACCAGGATGACCTTCTTGCCCTGCTTGCTCCAGTCCTCGGCACGGTCGGGGTCGAAGACGATCTGGCCCGAGGCCGCCCCGGGCGACGCCGGAAGCCCCTTGGCCAGCACCTTCTTCGGGGCCTTGGGATCCAGGCCCGGGTGCAGAAGCTGGTCGAGCTGGTCGGGGTGGATGCGCAGGATCCCTTCGTCGCGCGTGATCAGCTTCTCGTGGACCATGTCGACGGCGATCTTCATCGCCGCGGCCGCCGTGCGCTTGCCATTGCGGGTCTGCAGCATGAACAGGCGCCCGCGCTCGATGGTGAACTCGATGTCCTGCATGTCGCGGTAGTGCTTCTCGAGCTTCTGGTAGACCCGCACCAGGTCCCGGTAGGCCTTGGGCATGACCTTTTCCAGGCTGGGCAGCTTGCCGTTGCCCATGCGTGATGCCTCGTTGATGGGCTGCGGGGTGCGGATGCCGGCCACGACGTCCTCGCCCTGGGCATTGACCAGGAATTCGCCAAAGAACTTCTTCTGGCCGGTTGACGGATCACGGGTGAAGGCGACCCCGGTGGCGCAGTCGTCGCCCAGGTTGCCGAACACCATGGACTGCACGTTCACGGCCGTTCCCCATTCGGAGGGGATGTCGTTCAGTTTGCGGTAGGTGATGGCGCGCGGGCTCATCCAGGACCCGAAAACGGCTCCCATGGCGCCCCAAAGCTGCTCCCAGGGGTTTTCCGGGAACTGCTTGCCCTGGAGACGCACGATCTTCTTGAACTCGGCAACCAGCCCCTGGAGGTCTTCGGCCGAAAGCTCCGTGTCCAGCTGGACACCCCGGGCGTGCTTGAGGTCCTCGAGCGCGGCCTCGAAGTTGTTGGAGTGGATGTCGAGCACCACGTCCGAATACATGGCGATGAAGCGCCGGTAGCTGTCCCAGGCGAAGCGCGCGTTGCCGCTTTCCTCGATCAGGCCCTGCACGGTCTGGTCGTTCAGGCCCAGGTTCAGGATGGTGTCCATCATGCCGGGCATCGAGGCGCGGGCCCCCGAGCGCACCGACACCAGGAGCGGGTTCGTGCGGGAGCCGAACTTGCGGCCCATGACCTTCTCGACCCGGGCCATGGCCTTGCGGACCTGCGGTTCCAGTTCCCTGGGGTAGGTCTTGCCCTGGGCGTAGAACCAGGTGCAGATCTCGGTGGTGACGGTGAAGCCCGGAGGCACGGGAAGTCCCAGCCGGGTCATGCCGTGAAGGTTGGCGCCTTTGCCGCCCAGGAGCGACTTCTGTTCCTCGCGGCCGTCGGCTTTTCCGCCCCCGAAAAAATACACCAGCCGCGAGCTGAGCGCGGGGCCGCGGGAAGCCGGCTTCGAGGACGCCCTGAGCAGTGTCCCCCCGGCCGGTGATTTCTTGGATTTTCCAGGACTCATCGGCGCGGCTTCCGTCTGCTCAAGGCTCATCGTCTTACTTTCCCCAGTTTTCGATCTGGTCTTCCAGGTACTGCACCAGGCGGTCGGCGGGCACGCGCTCCTGGGTCATCAGGTCGCGGTGGCGCACGGTCACCGTCTGGTTGCTGAGGGTGTCGTAGTCGATGGTCACGCCGAAGGGCGTGCCGATCTCGTCCTGGCGGCGGTAGCGCTTGCCGATCGAGCCGGAGGCATCGGTGTCCGCGCGGAACCTGCGACGCACGTCCTTGAGCACCTTGTCGGTGAACTCGGTCAGCTCGGGCTTCTTCATCAGCGGGAACACGGCCACCTTGTAGGGCGCGAGCTTGGGATGCAGCTTCAGCCACACGCGCTCGCCGTCGGAACGGTAGGCGTCCACCAGCGAAACCAGCAGGAAGCGGTCGCAGCCCACCGAGGTCTCGACGATGTACGGCAGGAAGCGTTCCTTGGATTCCTCGTCGAAGTACTCGAGCTTCTTGCCGCTGAATTCCTGGTGGCGTCCCAGGTCGAAGTCGGAGCGGTTGTGGATGCCTTCCAGCTCCTGCCAGCCGAACGGGAACAGGTACTCGATGTCGAAGGCGGCCTTGGCGTAGTGGGCCAGTTCGCCGGGACCGTGGGCGTGGAAGCGCAGCTTCTCCTTGCGGATGCCGTGGTCCAGGTGCCACTGGATGCGGGCTTCCTTCCACTTCTCGAACCAGTCCATGTCGCTGCCCGGCTTGACGAAGTACTGCATCTC
>CANFHS010000090.1 GCA_947446835.1 Bacteriovoracaceae bacterium | reverse complement strand
CGACAGGCATGTCGCTGCTCGTGGGCTTGGGGCCCTGGGGCGATGGCATGCACACCGAGTCCGAGACGCTCGAACTTCGCGCCTATGCGGAGCGCTTGCGTTGGCTGAAGGAATACCTGAAGTCGCTCCTGAAGTGAGCGATCCGGCTCACGCCGGGGCTTTGGGGTGCAGCTTCAGGTCCGAAGCCAGGCCAAGGGCTTTCAGGCTGCGGATGAGCCACTTGCCCGGGTCGTAGTGGAACCAGCGGTAGCCGATGCGATGATCGGTGGGGAACGCGTGGTGGAAGCTGTGGTGGCCTTCGCCGAAGGTCAGCAGCGCCACGAGTTCGTTGTCGCGCGCGGTATTCTTGGCGCTGAAGGTCTTGCGGCCAAAGGTGTGGGCCGCCGAGTTCACCAGAAACGTGCTCTGGTGGAAAATGAACATGCGCGCCAGACCGCCCCAGACCAGGCCTTCCAGCGGGCGGCCCACCAGCGCACCGATCAGGGTGGGCAGCAGGAAGTTCATGACCAGGATGACCAGGGCGTAATTCCTGTGCTGCCACATGACCGCCCGGTCCTTCTGCAGGTCCAGGGCGTTCGAGAACGGACGCGCTTCAGGATTGGCACGAAGCATCCAGCCCATGTGGGCCCAGAAGAAGCCGCGATTGATGCTGTACGGGTCGCCGTCGGTGTCCTGGAACTGGTGATGAAAGCGGTGGTCGGAGGCCCAGATCAGGGCCGAGTTCTGCACCGTCATGCCACCAAACGCCAGGTAGAACGCCCGGACGATCGGGCTGCACTGGTAGGTCTTGTGGGCGAAATACCGGTGGTAGCCCGCCGTGATGGAGATCCCGCCGAGCCCCCAAAGGGCAAACATGAGCAGGCCATCGAAAAGCGTGAAGCCGTGCAGCTGCACCGACCAGATCGCCAGGGGAATGGTCAGGATCGGCAAGCCGATCAGGAAAATCGCGCCGGGCCAGTTGAACCGATCGGTCGTCTGGGATTCGTTGATCTGGGGTTCGGTCTGGGCGGTCGGCGTTTCCATGAGCATGCCGGTACTTTCGCACAGGAAGGGGGCCCACTCCAATGCTTCCGCTGGTCAGTTTTGTGTTTGGCTTCCAGTCGCTTGCTGCGACGCGTTAATCTTGTCGGGACTTGCGGATAGGAAGGCTGTCTTCATCTTCGTGGCACGTCTGGTCGCCAGGCATGCCCGTGCGAATGTGGCTCTGCCCCTCGATTTCCTGTTCGCCGCCCTCCAGACCTGACGAGTGCTCGTCCCCGCTCATCTCGTCGCCCTCGCGGTTCTCTTCCGACAGGTCCATGGACCAGCGGCTGTCGAGGATCTCATCGAGAGGAACCGGGTCGCCCGAGGGCGGGCGCTCGGGCTTGCCGTGGGAATGGAGGACTTCGTCGCCTCGCAGCTTGCCGGATTCGTGCATGTCCAGCTCCTGCTCCAGGTCTCTCTCCGGACGACGTCGAGGCAGGGGTCGAGGCAGGGCGCTCATGCCGCTTTCCCCCGGGCGTACAGCGGCTTCAGGGCGGCGATCATGGCCTGCGCACAGCTGGAGAGGCTCACAAAGGTTTCTCCAGCATTGACTCCGGCGACCGACTCGTGGAGCTGCCAGCCCCGACCTGAGCGGGACACCAGGCTTCCCGAGGTCAGCACGTGCTGGATGCAGAAGATCAGGAATGCTTCGGAAAGCGGCTCGGTCCTGCGGCCGCCTGCCACGGCAGGCGTTGGCTGGGTTCGCGCGGAGGAACGCCGGGGCGGGCGGCGCTGCTCGACCTGGGCGATGGCTTGGGAGCGGGATTTTCGACGGTTGGGGATGTCTTTGCGAAGGGGCATGGACTCCGGAATTGCAATTCCAGGTCCATGCCGGTGACTTCGCGCCGGGTCCGCCGAGGCGGCTTACTGCAGCTTTTTGACTTCGTAGCCGGCGTCGGCAACGGCGGCCTTGATGGCTTCGGCGTCGACTTTTGCGCCGTCTTTCATCGTCACGACCGCTTCGCCGTTTTCATGCTCGGCATCGGTGATCTTGACGGAAACGCCCACCACATTCGGCACCTTTTTCAGCTTGGCTTCGATGGAGTGCACGCACGAATCGCAGTGCATGCCTTCGATGCTGGCCTTGACGACGGTGCCTGCGGCAAAGGCGGCGTGGGTCAGGGTCAGGGCGGCGGCGAGAATCGTGAAAGCTTTCATGGAAGTCTCCTTGGACAATTGGGTTTCGGGAAACCTTAGCGCCGCCGGAGCCTCCTGGAAAGTCAGAACAGATGGCACGCAACCTGGTGGCCTGGGGCGATTTCCCGGGTGACCGGGTCGACCGAGCGGCAGACCCCCTGGACCTGGGGACAACGGTCCGCGAACCGGCAACCCGGCTTCGGGTTCACGGGCGTCGAGATCTCGCCCGGAAGGGGCGTGACGACTCGCTGACGCTCTCGCCGGGGGTTCGGCTCGGGATTCGCGGCGATCAGCGACTGCGTGTAGGGGTGGCGTGGGCGGAAGAAAAGCTCGTCCGAGGGGCCGAGCTCCACGAGCTTGCCCAGGTACATCACGGCCATGCGGTCCGAAATGGTGCGGACCATCGAAAGATCGTGGGCGATGAAGAGCAGCGTGAGTCCGAGCGAGGACTTCAGATCCTCCAGCAGGTTCACGACCTGGGCCTGGACCGAAACATCGAGGGCCGAGATGGGCTCGTCACACACCACGAGCCTGGGTTCCAGCGCCAAGGCGCGGGCGATGCCGATGCGCTGGCGCTGCCCGCCCGAAAATTCGTGCGGGTACCGGGACTGGGCCTCGGAGCCCAGTCCCACGCGACTGAGCCACTCGCCGACCCGGGAAGGGACCTCGTGCTTTTTCCAGAGCCCATGCAGACGCGGGCCCTCGGACAGGATCTCCCGCACGGTCATCCTCGGGTTGAGCGAAGACGAAGGGTCCTGGAAGATCATCTGGATGTGGCGCGAAAACCGCCTGAAGTCGGCGTCGTTGTAGCGTGCCGGGAGCGGCTGCCCCTGGAACCGCACCTGGCCCGAGGTCTTTTCGTGGAGGCCCACCAGGGTGCGTCCCAGGGTGGACTTTCCGCAGCCGGATTCGCCGACCAGTCCCAGGATCTCCTTTTCCCGGATCGCGAAGCTGACGTCGTCCACGGCGTGCAGGAGCCTGCCGGGGCCGAGTTTGAAGTGTTTCTTGAGGTTCAGGACTTCCAGGATCATGGCGTCACGCTCCCAGGGTCCTGCCGCGGAACAGCCCTTTCAGGGGGCCTTCGGCCGGCTGCTCGGCCAGGGCATGGTGCAGCCAGCAGCGGCTGCGATGTGATTCCTCCAGCTCCCACAGGGGCGGCAGCCGGGTCGCGCAGGCGCGCATGGCGGCCGGGCAGCGCTCGGCGTAGGCGCAGCCCGGGGGCGGGCTGAACAGGTCGGGGGGCGCGCCCTCGATGGGCGTCAGCCGCCGGCGCCCGCCCTCGGTCGGGTCGGGCAGCGCGGCCCGGAGCCCCAGCGTGTAGGGATGCGCGGGGGCCTCGAAGAGCCGTTCCGCCGGACCGGACTCCACCACCTGCCCCGCGTACAGGACCGCCACGTCGTCGGCCATGCGGGCCACCACGCCCAGGTCGTGCGTGATGAGCACGATGGAGAGCTGCCGTTCGCGCTGCAGGTCCTTGAGCAGGGTGAGGACCTGCGCCTGGATCGTCACATCCAGCGCCGTGGTGGGCTCGTCGGCGATGAGCAGCTCCGGATTGCAGGCAATGGCCAAGGCGATCATCACGCGCTGGCGCATGCCGCCCGAGAGCTGGAACGGGTACTGGTCGGCCCGCGTGCGCGCCTCGGGAATCCTGACCTGGCCGAGCAGCTCGACCGCGCGGGCGCGCGCCTGGGTGTCGCTGAGCCCTTCATGGCGCCGCAGCGTCTCGGTGATCTGGCGTCCCACCGTCATCGTGGGATTCAGCGAAGTCATCGGATCCTGGAAGATCATGCCGATCCGCTTTCCGCGGACGCGGCCCAGCACCGCTTCGGAGGCGCCCACAAGCTCGGTGCCGTCCAGACGGACCGAGCCCGCGGTGATGCGGCCCGGGGGACGGGGAATCAGGCCCATCACGGCCTGGACGGTCACGGACTTTCCGCAGCCGGATTCTCCGACGAGGGCCAGGGTACGCCCCCGGTGGGCTTCGAAGCTCACGCCGCGCACGGCCTGCACCACGCCGCCGTGGGTGTCGAACTCGACCCGGAGATCGCGGACCTCGAGCAGGGGGCGGCTCATGGGTGGGACCTCAAGCGGGGGTCCAGGGCGTCGCGAAGGCCGTCGCCCAGCAGGTTGAAGGCCAGCACCGTCAGCGAGATGAGCAGGGCCGGAAAAACAAACTCGTGGGGTGAGGTCAGGAAAGTCTGGATGCCGTCGTTGCACAGCGAGCCCCAGCTGGGGGTGGGCGGCACCACGCCCAGACCGATGAACGAAAGGAACGCTTCGGTGAAGATGGCCTGCGGGATGGCAAAGGTCAGGGACACGAGCACCACGCCCAGGGTGTTGGGCAGCAGGTGACGCAGCAGGAGGGTCATGGGGCGGGCACCCAGCAGCCGCGCGGCCTGGACGTAGTCGGCTTGCCGCAGCTGCAGCACCTGGCCGCGCACCAGGCGCGCCATCGAGGTCCACGAGAGGGCGACCAGGGCCAGCAGCATGACCGGAATTCCACTGTCGCCCGCCTCCATCCCGCAGGCCACCTGGATCAGGATCATGAAGAGCAGGAACGGCAGTGCCATGACGAAATCCGTGAACCGCATCAGCAGCTGGTCCACGCGGCCCCCGTGGTAACCGGCCAGGCCGCCCACCAGGATGCCCAGCGCGCCTGCCAGGAACGGGGCCAAAAGGCCGATGAAAAGCGAGACCCTGGCCCCGCGAATGAGGCGGGCCAGAAGGTCGCGCCCCAGCGAGTCGGTGCCGAGCGGATGCGATTGGAGCCGTACCCTTTGGCCGGGCTGCGCGGAGGCGCTTTCCTGCCTCGCGGATTCCAGCGGGATTCCGTCCACCAGCTCGGCCCTGAGCCCCGAGAACCGCGGCGACTCGTCGCCGTTCCGGGCGACCACCGAGTACCAGTACGTCCCCGCCTTCAGGTTGAACGTGTCCTCGAAGGACACGTGGTTGCCGCCCTGGATTTCTCCGACCGGGATTCCCAGCGCCGAGGAGTCCGCGGGCTGGCGCTCCGGGACGCGGTAAACCAGGTAGCCGGATGCGCCGGGCACCGGGTCCCAACGGAGCCGCACGCCCTGGATGGAAGGGGCCTCGATGAAAGCGAAGTTCGCTGGCGCGGCGAGGGTCTGCGGATCGACCGCGGTGGCCGGAGCTTCGGGCCAGCCGGAGCGCAGCTCCTCGCGGTAGGGGGCTGGCGGCGGCAGCACCAGTGCCTCCTTGTGCCAGGACGGGGGCTCGGAAACACGGCTCAGCGTCTGCTCGCTGGGATCGAGCGTCCAGAGCCAGGGACCGGCGACCGTGAAGAGCAGCAGGGCGAACAGGATCCAGAGCGAGGCCCAGGCCTGACGATTGCGGCGTAGCCGGATCCAGGCGTCCTGCCAGTAGGACAGCGAGGGGCGCTGGGCGCGTGGCGCCAGCGTCTGCCGGGACAGCGGGGCGAAGTCCTCGTGGGGCATCGGGATCAGGGCGTCAGCCATGGTGCTCCCAACGGATGCGGGGGTCCACCCACGCGTAAACCAGGTCGATGGCCACGACCATCAGCACCAGGAACGTGCCGTAGAAAACGGTCAATCCCAGGATGACGGTGTAGTCGAGCTGCTGCACGGCCTGGACGAAGTAACGGCCCAGCCCCGGAATGGCAAAGACCGACTCCACCACGAAGCCGCCGGTGGTGAGCGCGGCCACGGCGGGGCCCAGGGTGGTGATGACGGGCAGGAGCGCGTTCCTGAGCTGGTGGGACCAGAACACCTGGCGTTCCGACAGGCCTTTGGCCCGCGCGGTGCGCACGTGGTCCTGCGTGATCACTTCGAGCAGGGACGAGCGCATGAGCCGGGTCAGGAACGCCAGGGTGCCCAGCCCGAGCACCAGCGAAGGAAGCAGCAGGTGCGCTGCCGTGCCCCAGCCGCCCACGGGAAGCACGGTCATCCCCGCGCGCTGGTTGAGCTCCGAAACCCCGTACTGGAGGATGGCCGCGAACACGAAGCTGGGCACCGAGATGCCCAGGATCACGGCCAGGCGCGTGGCCTGGTCGGCGGCCCGGCCCCGGCGCAGCGCCGAGATCGATCCCAGCAGGATGCCGCCCAGCGTGGCCAGCGCCAGCGCGAGCAGGCCGAGCGTGGCCGAAACAGGAAAGTGCTCGCGGATGATGTCGTTCACCGAGCGGTTCTGCTGCGTGAACGAGATGCCGAAGTCGCCCCGCGCGAGCTTCCGGAGGTAAACGCCGTACTGGACGCCGAGCGGCTGATCCAGGCCGTACTCGTGGATGAGCTGGGCGCGGACTTCGGGGGCCTGCCCCTTGTCCTGAAGCAGGGGGTCGCCGGGAACCCAGTGCACGGCCAGGAAGGTCGCGGTCACGATGAAGAACACCGTGGCCAATCCGGTCAGCAGGCGCCTCACCAGCAGGCGGATCATGGGCCGCGCCCTCCGGTGGAAACGATGGAGGCCTGGGTCAGGTCGGGGTCCGGCCCGATGGGGTGGCGGATCACGTTCTTGAGCCAGGGCTGGGTCATCCACATCACCGTGCGTTCGTGGGTGGGAAGGAACGCCAGCTCGTCCAGCGCGATGGCTTCGGCCTGCGCCAGCAGCTCCAGGCGGCGCGCAGGATCGGCGGTGACCTGGGCCGCCCGGACCTTCTGGTCCACCTCGGCGTTGCGGTACTGGCCGCGATTGGCTGCGTTCCAGGCGGTGGCCAGCTCCACGAAGGTCAGGGGATCGTTGTAGTCGGGACCCCAGACCGAAGAAGCGATGTCGAAGCGGCCCTGGTTCATCTTGGCCAGCCGCTGCTTGAAGATCTGCTTGTCGATGTGGAGCGTGATTCCGAGGTGGCGCCGGAACGCCTGCTGGAAGTACTCGGCCTCGCGGGCGCCCTGCGCGGTGTCGCCCGTGAGCCAGGTCAGCGGCGGAATGCGGCCGCCCAGCTCCCGGCGCGCGGCTTCGAGGTAGCGCTTGGCGGCTGCGAAGTCGGGGCGGCGCGGTTCGAGCCGGTGCTCGTCGCGGAAGCGCGCGCGGTGGCCCTGCATCCAGCGGGGCACCAGGCCCAGGCCGGGCTGGGTTCCGGGAATGGTCACCACGCGCTGCACGTACTCGGAAGGGTCGAAGACCGCGGCCAGCGCTTTCCTCAGGTTCAGGTTCCGCGTGGCGCGGCCAGCCCGGAAGTTGAAGGCCAGGAAGAGCACGGAGCCGTCGGCAAAGGGACGCAGCTTGTAGCCCTGCTGGGTGGCCTTGAGCAGATCGTCCCGGCCCAGGGTGTCGATCAGGTCGACCTTCCGGTCCTTGAAGAAGTTGAACTTGGCGTTGGTGTCGGGGGTGATGGCCGGGACTTCGATGGCGTCGAGCCGGATGGCGGCACGATTCCAGTAATGAGGGTTCCGCGTCATCTTCAGCGATGCGCCGTGGATCCAGGAGCTGAGCAGGAACGGGCCCGAGAAGATCATCTGGTTCGCGTCGGCTCCGTACTTGTCGCCAAACCGGCGGTGGATGTCCTCGCGGATCGGGTAGGTGATGGCCGCGGAGGTCAGCCCCAGGAAATAGGCGCAGGGCCGTTCGAACTCCACCTTCAGCGTGTGGTCGTCGGGCGCGCTGACCCCCAGCTTCGAGGCGTCGAGCTTGCCCTCCGAAATGGCCTGCGCGTTGCGGACGGGGAACAGCAGGAAAGCGAAAGACGAAGCGGTCCTGGGCTGCAGCACCGTGCGCCAGGCGTACACGAAGTCGCGGGCGGTGATGGGTTGGCCATCGCTCCAGCGGGCCTCGTTCCTGAGGTGGAACACGGCGCCGTGGTCGCTGAGCTCCCAGCTCCTGGCCACGCCCGGGCTGGGCTTTCCGTTGGCGTCGATGCGGGTCAGGCCTTCTTGCGTGTGGCCCAGCACGAAGAAGCTCGTGATGTCGGTGGCCTTCATCCCGTTGAGCTGAGGGGGCTCCTGGGACATCGGAAAACGCACCACCTGCTCCGGCGCGGCTCGGGCGGCCGGTGCCAGGAGCAGGGCGAGTGCCAGACTCGGGGCAGCCAGCAAACGGCTCAGGCGGTTCCTCCCGCCAGGCGGGCCACGGTGCGGGCCCAGGCGTCGGTGCTGTTCAGCGAGGGAATCAGAAACAGGTCATCGCCTCCGGCTTCCTGCCAGGATTCCAGGCCGCGCATCGAGATCTCTTCGAGCGTCTCCAGGCAGTCCGCCACGAACGCGGGGCAGGCCACGGCCAGCTTCTTCACGCCGCGCTTGGGCAGTTCCTCGTACAGGTGATCGGTGTAGGGCTTGATCCACTCGGTGCGGCCCAGGCGCGACTGGAACGAGATGGAGTACTGTTCGGGCTTGAGTTCCAGCTTGCGGGCCAGGGCGTGGGCCGTATGGAAGCACTGGGCGCGGTAGCAGTCGCGGTTGGCTTCGACGATCGTGGCGCAGCAGTCCTTCGTGGCCAGGCAATGGGCGGCCGAAGGGTCGGTCTTCTTCACGTGGCGTTCGGGCAAGCCGTGAAAGCTGAAAAGCACGTGGTCCCAGCTTTTCCGTGACAGCTCGCCGCGGATGACCTCGTGGAACGCCTCGATGAAGCCCGGATCGGCGTAAAACGCCGGCACGAAGCGCGCCTCGACGTTCCAGTCCATGGCCTTCATCGCCCGGCGCGCTTCGCGCACCGAGGACTCGGTGGCGGCCAGCGAGTACTGGGGGTAGAGCGGCAGGATGACCAGCTTTTCGGCGCCGGCCTGGCGAAGCGACTGCAGCGCCGATTCGACGGACGGATTGCCGTAGCGCATGGCCATGCGGACCGGGGTGGCCGGGCCGAGCAGGGCCTG
>CANFHS010000089.1 GCA_947446835.1 Bacteriovoracaceae bacterium | reverse complement strand
GCCGAGGCGATCTCGTAGACCCGCAGCGAGGCGTAGATTGCGTCGTCAAAGCCGAAGTAGCGATCGGCAAAGAAGATGTGACCCGACATTTCGCCGGCCAGCACGGCCTTGGTTTCCTTCATCTTGGACTTGATGAGCGAATGGCCCGTCTTCCACATGATGGGCTTGCCGCCGTTCTTGGCGATGTCGTTGTAGAGGCGGTTGCTGGATTTCACCTCGGAAATGATCGTAGAGCCGGGCAGCTGGCGCAGGATATCGCGCGAGAACAGCACCATGAGCTCGTCGCCGTAGAGGATCCGGCCCGTCTCGTCGACCAGTCCGATCCGGTCCGAGTCACCGTCATAGGCCACCCCGAAGGAGGCTTTTTCGGCCCGCACGGCGTCGACCAGGTGCTTGAGGTTCGCGGGAACGGTCGGGTCCGGATGGTGGTTCGGGAAGCGGCCATCCAGCTCGCAGAACAGCGGCACGACCTCGGCGCCCAGACGCTTGAAGAGCTCGGGAGCCACCGTGGCAGCGGTGCCGTTGCCGGCATCCAGCACGATCTTCATGCGGCGCAGTGGCTTGGCGTTCTTCACCAGGTGGTCGATGTAGGCCGGGATGATGGCAAAGTCGGAGGCCTGGCCCGGGGTACCCGTGTAGGGCACGGGCTTTTCCATGAGCGCGCGGAGCTCCTGGATCTGGTGGCCATGGATGGTGTCGCGGCCCACGCAGGTCTTGAAGCCGTTGTAGTCGGCCGGGTTGTGCGAACCCGTGATCATGATGCCGCCGTCCAGATCCAGGTGGAAGACGCTGAAATAAGTGAGTGGCGTGGGGCAAGTACCGATGCGGACGACATCCACTCCCCCGCGCGTGATGCCGCGGACCAGGGCGTCCGCGTAACTGTCACTCGTCAGGCGGCAGTCCCAGCCCACCGAGACGGTCAGCCGCTTCCTGCCCGCCACCGGCGTCCTGCCCGAGATGTAGCGGGCATAGGCCATGCCGAGAGCTTCGGCGAATGGGGCGTCCAGATCGCGGCCCGCAATGCCGCGGATGTCGTACTCGCGAAAAATGGAGGCGTTGATCTGGAGGGTCATGATTCAGTTCCCCTTGCGGCGCTGGGCCGAAATCCGGATGGCCAAGCTGACGGCGGCCTGGAAGCTGGAAGGATCGGCGATTCCCTTTCCAGCGATATCAAAACCCGTACCGTGGTCAACAGATGTCCTGAGGATGGGCAGCCCAAGGGTCACGTTCACGGTGCGTGCGAAGTCGATGAGCTTGACCGGGATGAGCCCCTGGTCGTGGTACATGCACACCACGGCATCGTGGCGCTCGCGGGCGGGCGCGCCGATGTGCTGCGCAAAGAAGGTGTCGGCCGGATGGGGACCGGTGATCCTGGCCCGGCTTCCGTAGCTCTTCTGGAGTGCCTGGATGGCGGGGCGGATGGTGTCCAGCTCCTCGCGTCCAAAGAGGCCACCTTCGCCGGCATGGGGGTTGAGCCCCAGGATCGCCACGCGAGGCGTGCGGATGCCCCACCAGGAGCGCAGGCTGTCGATGGTCTGCCGAGCGGTGTGCTCGATGTCCTTCTGCCGAAGCGCCCGCGATACGCCTCGGATACCCAGGTGCGTGGTGACGAGCGTGACGCGGAGCGCGTCATTGGCCAGCATCATGGTGACCTGGGGGGTCTTGCAAAGCTTGGCCAGGAGTTCGGTATGGCCCGGATAAAGGTAGCCTCCCTTCTGGAGGCGCTCCTTGCTGATGGGTCCGGTGACCAGGGCCTGGCACAGCCCGGATTGGACGAGCGAGACGGCCTGCTCGATGGCCCAGCCCGACTGGTAGCCTGGCAGGAGCTTGCCCCGGGGCGCCCGCGAAGGGGCCTTCAGGAGCCAAACGTAAGGAGTGCGGGAAGCCGGCGCCTGGAGCGTGCCTCGTGCGGGTCTCAGGTCGTCCAGCGACACCTCGCGCACGGGGACGCCCATGCGGTCAAAGGGCTCGCGTGCCCCCACGCAAAGCAGCTGGGCCCGGGGAGGCGACTTTGGAAGGGTTTTCCAGACGATTTCCGGGCCAATGCCATCGGGATCGCCTGGCGTGACTGCCAGGACAGGCCCTTTTGGGGAGCGCATGGATCAGCTCTGTCCGGCCAAGTGAATGAAGGCGGCCTGGCGCTGGCGCTCGAGCCACAGCTGGAGCTGGCGCTGGTATTCGGCTGCGGCCAACTGGCCCCGGATCTCGCCTTTGACCTTCTCGAAATGGGAGTTCTCGCCCGACTCGATGTCGGCCACCTTGACCAGGAAGAAGCCCGTCTGCGGGGTGCCGAATACCTCGCTCACCTCGCCCACCTTGAGCTTCTTGATCTGCTCGCGGATGAGCGGCGAAACCTGGTCTTCCGAGAAGGTGCCGAAGTCGGCGCCCGTCTGCGCCGAGGGGTCGTCGCTGACGCGCTTGGCGACCTCCTCGAACGACTCCCCTCCCCGGATCTCCTTCAGGGCGCGGTCGGCGGTGTCGCGGGCGGCCTGGGCCGATTTGTAGTTTTCCTGGCTGATGTGGATCAGCTTGAGCTTGAAGCTCAGGGGCACCGAGCCCTTTTTCGCGTAGCGGTTGTAGAAGTAGTTTTTGACGTCGTCGTCGGAGATGGAGACCTTGGTGCGGATGTCGCGGTCGATCAGGTTCCTCTTGGCCGAGCTCGAACGGATGAGCTCGTAGTAGTCCTCGTAGGTGTAGCCCTGCGCCCGGAGCGTGTCCTTCAGCTGGTCCCGGTTGATGCGGTTGCCGGCCAGGATCGAATTGATCTCCTGGTCCACTTCGGAGTCGGAGACCGGGAACTGCTGGGAGATGAGCTTGTCGTCGACCAGGAACTGGATGATCTCGGCGTCCGTGGCCTTGGCTCCGGCGGCGGCCACCGGAGTGCCCGAGAAGAGCGGATCCAGCTGCGAGCGCAGGCCCAGGCTTTCGCGGAAGCGGACCACATCCGACAGCAGGATCAGGGTGCTGTTGATCGAGGCCTCAAGCCGCTCGATGACGACAGGTTGCGCCTGTGCGGATGAGGCCGTGATGCTCAAACCTACGAAAGCCGCGAGGATGACCTGGGGTTTCATAGTTTTGTTCTGTCAGGTTTATGGCGAAACCGCAAGGAGCGCCCGGCCGGAAACACCGCCGGAATCGGGGCCTGGAACGCGGTCCCTGGAGCTCAGTATTTTGAACTCAGTCCTTGAGCAGCTCGGGGTGCGTGCTGACCTTGGCCTGCGACTTGAGCTGGGTCATGTACTTTTCGAAAAGCTGCGCGCGGCGCTCGTCGAAGATCTGGCGTTTGACCTGGCCGCGGTCCACGTCGTCCCACAGCCGGACGGCGGTGAGCTTGATGATGTGGAAGCCGAACTGGGTGCGGATGATGTCGCTGACCCGGCCCGGGGACTTCAGGCTGACCGCCGTCTCGTAATAGGCCGGATCGAGCTTGTCGCGGGTCTGGTAGTCGATGTCGCCGCCCATGGGGGCAGCCGGTCCTTCGGAGAAGCGCTGCGCCACTTCGGCGAAGCTCATCTTGCCGGGCTTGAGCTGCTCGGACTGGATCTTGCGGATCTTTTCCTGCGCCCGCTTCACTTCCTCGGGCGAGGCGTCCGGGCGGACCGCCACGAAGATGTTGCTGGTGCGGAGCTCGGGGTTCTTGCTGTAGAAGCTCTTGGCCTCGTCATCCGAGATCTTGATCTGCTCGAAGTCCTTGGCGAGCTTCTTTTCCAGCAGCGCGTGGTAGAGGACCGTGTTGATGCGGTCGACGACGTCCTGGTCCTTGTCGAGGCCCATGCGCTTGGCTTCCTGCACGCCCAGCTCGCGCTTGATGAGGTCGTCCAGCACGCCCTTCTTGGTGGGCGCCTTGAACTGGAAGAACTTCAGGTTGTCCCGGTAGCGCTTGTTGAAGTCCTCAAGCGTGATGACCGTGCCGTTGATGCGCGCCAGCTCGGTGCTGGCCACGGCGTTCACGGTGGCGAGGACGCCCAGGGACGCGAGCAGGCAGAAAAATTTCGTGTTCATGAATAAGAGGTTAACACGAAAGTGGAACCAGGCAAGTTGCTGTGGCGGTCACCGGGCCCTGGGCGTGAGGTCGCGGATCAGGGTTTCCATCCCGAAACACAGGTCCCGGAGCGATCCGACCGGGAGCTTGGCCACGAAGCGGGACTCGGGCGTGAGCTGGTAGCGCTTGGGCTGGCTTGAGACCAGCGCGATGGCCCGGGCCGGATCCAGGCGGCTGATGGGTCCGGGGGTGAGCACCACCTTTTCGGGACCGACCGTCAGCGCGTCGACACCGATGCGCTTGAGCTGCAGCTTGATGCGGATCAGCCAGAGCAGGTTCTGGGCCTCGGCCGGCAGCTGGCCGAAGCGGTCCTGGAGCTCCTCCTCCAGGCGTTCCACCTCGAGCTCGTCCCGCGCTGCCGAGAATCGGCGGTAAAGCGACAGGCGCTGGTGGACATCGGGCACGAACTCCTCCGAAAGGAACGCCGGGAACGGAACCTTGATCTCGGGTTCCCGCGCCGATTCCTCCAGGCTGAGCGGCTTGCCGTTGAGCTCGCGGATCGCCTCCTCGAGAAGTTCCATGTAGAGCTCAAAGCCGACGGCTGCGATATGGCCCGACTGGGCGGCGCCCAGCAGGTCCCCCCCGCCGCGGATGTCCAGGTCATGGGAGGCGATCGAAAAGCCCGAGCCCAGCTCCACGAAGCGCTGGATGACCTCAAGGCGCTTCTTGGCGTCCTCGGTGACGGCTCCTTCTGGCGGCATGAGCAGGTAGGCGTAGGCGCGCGCCTGGCCGCGGCCCACGCGGCCCCGGATCTGGTAGAGCTGCGCCAGCCCGAACGCGTCGGCCCGGTTCACGATGATGGTGTTGGCCGAGGGCAGGTCCAGGCCCGACTCGATGATGGTCGTGCACACCAGGACGTTGGCCCTCTTTTCGTAGAAGGCGATCATCACTTCCTCGAGCTCGCCTTCGGCCATCTGGCCGTGGCCCACCACCACGCGGGCTTCGGGCACCAGCTCGCGGATGCGCGAGGCCATCTCGTGGATGGATTGCACCCGGTTATGGACGAAGAACACCTGCCCTCCCCGCTTCAGCTCGACCTGGATGGCCTGCTGGATGAGGGCTTCGTCGAAGCGCGAGACGTAGGTGCGGATGGGCAGCCGGTCCACGGGGGGCGTGTTGATGAGGCTGATGTCGCGCAGGCCCGAGAGCGCCATGTGGAGCGTGCGCGGGATCGGGGTAGCCGTGAGGGTCAGGACGTGGGTATTGACCTTGAGGGTCTTGAGGCGCTCCTTGTGCTCCACCCCGAAGCGCTGCTCCTCGTCCACGATGATCAGGCCCAGGTCCCTGAAGCGGATGTCCCGCGACAGCAGCCGGTGCGTGCCCACCAGGATGTCGACCTGGCCTTCGGCCGCGGCCTGGATCGTCTTCTTCTGTTCCTTGCCCGACTTGAAGCGCGACACCGAATCGATGTGGAACGGAAGGTCCTTGAAGCGGGATTTGAAGTTCTGCTCGTGCTGGTGGGCCAAGACCGTGGTGGGGACCAGCACGGCCACCTGGCGGCCCTCGCTGGCCACGCGGAAGGCGGCCCGCATGGCCACTTCGGTCTTGCCGTAGCCCACGTCCCCGCAGACCAGGCGATCCATGACCTTGCCCGACTCCAGGTCCGAGAGCATGTCGTCGACGGCCTTGAGCTGGTCGGGGGTTTCGTCAAACGGGAACCGGGCCTCGAATTCCTGGAAGGCCGCATCGCGCCCCGGGAACTGGATGCCCGGATGGATCTTGCGCTGGGCGTAGAGCTGCACGAGGTCGATGGCCAGCTTCCTGACCGAGTCCTTGACCTTTTCCTTGGCTTTCTGGAACTGGGCCCCGCCCAGCTTGTCGAGCTGGACGGCCTCGGATGCGCCGCCGTATTTCTGGATGACGTTCAGCCGGTAGACCGGAAGGTAGAGCTTGTCCTTGTTGGCGTACTCGACCAGCAGGAAGTCGGCCGGCGCGCCCGAGAGCGCAAGCCTGGCCATGCCCTGGTAGCGGCCGATGCCGTGATCCACGTGCACGACCGCGTCTCCCACGGCCAGGTCCGAGAGCGCCTGGAGGCCTGCCCAGTCCTTGGCGGCCGAGCCGCTTTCGCCCCTGGGCTTCTTCTGTTTCCTGACGTGGCGTGAGCCCAGGAGCTCGTCTTCGGTGACGAGGACCAGCCCTTCGGCTGGCCAGCGGAAACCGCTGGAGAGGGAACCCAGCCCCAACGTGATGAGCCCCGGCGTGAGGCGATCGGTCTCGGGCGAGGCGGTATCGGCAAGTGCCTTGACCGGAAGCTCGCGCTCCTCGAGCAGGAAGCGGATCCGCTCGAGCTGGCTTTGGGTGGAAGCCAGGGCCAGTACCCGGAAGCGCTGGCGCATCCAGAGACGGAAACGGGGTTCGAGGTCCCCCAGCGCCTGGCGCGAGCCCTGCCCGAGCTCCCGGTTCGTGGGCGCAAACAGGGTGTGGCGGGCTGAAACCGGCTCGTCGGCTCCTTCGCCAGGGGCGGCGGCGGGTTCCTCTTCTTCCTGTCCGACCTGCGACAGATCGATGGACTCCAGACGATCCAGGTAAAGCCTGCTTCGGCTCTTCACTTCCCTTTCAAGCTCGGCATTCCAGAGAAAAAGGTCGCCGACGGCGGGCATGATCACGCCCGACTGGGTCAGGTCGCCCTCGGAGCGCCGGTGCTCGGCCCAGAGCTCGTCCCATTTCTGAAGGCAGCCCAGCTCGTCGAGCCACACCACAGGCCAGTCCTTGGGAAGGTGGTCCCAGAGCGTGGCGCGCCCTGGGTAGGCCAAGGGAGCCCAGCAGTCGCTGTGATCGGGGTAGGCGCCGTCCTGGACCGACGCCAGGACCGGATCGCGGACCGAGCGCGAGATGCCCAGATCGTCGGCCCTGAGCTTGATCCGCTCGCGGGCTTCGGCCGTGTTGCTGCGGTTGAGCAGGACTTCGCGCGCCGGTCCCACGATGACTTCGCGGAGCTTGCGGGTGTCGTCCGGGTTCGCCCGCTGGGTGGCGGCATCGAATTCGCGGATGCGTTCGACCTGATCCCCGAACAGCTCCACACGCAGGGGCTTTTCACGGCCCGGGGGAAAAATGTCGACGATTTCACCCCGGATGGCGAACGTCCCGGGGTCCTCCACCGGGTCCACCCGCAGGTAGCCTGCTTCAAGCAGGCGAGCGGCCAGGCGGTCGCGGCTCTCGACGCTTTCGTCCACCCGGAGCGGGATGAGGACGCTGTTGAGGAACCCGGGCGCGAGGGTGGCCTGGGAGCTGGCCGCAATCGTGGTGAAGAGGACGGGAGGCGCCGGGGCTTGTCCCAGGGCGCCGAGCGCGATCCGGGTCAGGGCCGAGACGCGCTCCAGGCGCGTCCGGATCGAGGGCGTGATGGGGCTGTAGGGGGATTGTTCCCAGCTGGGCAGGAGGCAGGCCTCCCCTTCCCGGCCGAGAAGGGACCGGGAGAGGGCCTCCCAGTCCTGGGCAGCGCTTGAGGCCGAATCGTCGTCCGGGCACAGGACCACGAGCGGCGTCTGCCCCTCCCGGGCCCAGCGGGCCAGGACGAGGGCTTGGGCGGACGCGCAGGCGCCGTGGGCACGAACTCCCCCCTGGAGTTCCTGGGCGGAGCGGAGCAATCTCTCGATTCGGCTGGAGGGCATGGGGGATTCTTGACTCCACTTTTCAGCTTCAGTACCTTTTTCGCCAAGCGCAATCGGGAATTCCGGGAGACGAAATGCCAAGCGGCTGGGACGTTTACTACGTTGTTTTTCTTTCCGCCGCACTGGCTCTCGGGATCCCCGCGGGTCTTTCGGCCCTGGCGGCCTGGATCCGGGTGCGTTCCCAGGTGCCGAGGCACCGGGTCGTGACTTCGCATTCGGGGGCAGGAACCGCCTCCGAGCCCAAGCTGGCCCGCAGGCTCAACACCCGGTTCTTCAGGGGCGCCAACGCGGCCCTGCTCCTGATCGCCGTGGGCCTCATCCTGATTCCCTGTGTGGGTCTTTACCAGCCCGAGCGCGATGCCCGCCACGAAGGGGGCCGCGCGCTGGTGGGCATCCTGTCGCTGGCAGGCTTTGCCGCTCTGGGGCTCCTGTACGCGGCCCGCAAGGGCGACCTGGATTGGCTCAAGAACTTCCAGGACGAGGATCGGTCATGAAAGCGGGCGAATTCGTCACCTCGACCATCGGGCGGATGCTGCAATGGGCGCGCTCCCAGTCCCTCTGGTATGTTTCGACCGGCCCCGGCTGCTGCGCGGACGAGATCCTCAACGCCCTGGGCTGCCGTTACGACCTGGAACGCTTTGGTTGCATGCCCCAGGTGGATCCCAGCCAGGCGGACCTGCTGATCGTCAGCGGAATGGTTTCTTACAAGGCCATGCCCCAGCTGAAGGCCCTGTACGATGCCATGCTCGAGCCCAAGTACGTGATCGCCGTGGGCGCGTGCGCGGCGTGCGGAGGCACCTTTGCCCCGGAGTTCAGCTATTCGGCGGTGCCGGGGGTGGACCGGTTCATTCCGGTGGATGTCTATGTGCCCGGCTGCCCTCCCCGGCCCGAGGCCATCATGAACGGGCTCATCGCCCTGCAGGACAAGATTCGTGGACACCAAAGAGCTGATCTCTAAATTGAAGCGGCAGCTGTCGAAGGCGATCCTGGACTCGCGCCCGCTCGGGCGGACGGGCGGGATCTCGCTCTGGGTCGAGGCGGCTTCGCTGCGTGAGGTGGCCCGCACCCTGGCCAAAGAAGAGCAGCATCCCCTGGACTGGCTGGAACACCTGTCGGTGATGGAAATCGAAGGGGCCCTGGTGCTGTCGTATTTCCTGCGCTCGACCCAGACGGGCATGAGCCTGGTCATGCGCTGCTCGGTGGTGCCGGCCGATGCCGAGGCCGAGGTGTCGGTCGGGTCGGTGGTCGATGTGTGGCCCATGGCGGCCTGTTTTGAAGCCGAAAACGCCGAGCTCTTCGGGATCCGCTTCGAGGGTGGCACTCCGGTCAAGGCTGGGCTTCTGCCCAAGGGCTGG
>CANFHS010000088.1 GCA_947446835.1 Bacteriovoracaceae bacterium | reverse complement strand
TGGCTTCCAGGTAATCCGAAAGCACGTTCCTGGGAATCTGGGCCTGGGGGACCAGCTGGGAAATGCCCTTGCAGTGCTGCTGGAAATAGAGCGGCACGTTTTCCACCAGGATGGCCACGCCGGCCAGGATCGGAAACTGGGCGCGGCAGCGGGTGCAGTGCAAGGTTCCGAGCAGCACCTCCACGGGAGCCGCCTTGTCCTTGGAGCGTCCGGGAAGTGGCGAGGTCTTGCGGGCTTCCAGCGAAAGCGCGCCGCCGCACGGTTTGCTGCGGTTCTTGCGGCGAGGGCAGTGGAGGCGGGAAGTCGTGGTGTTCAGCATAGGGGTTCGAGTTTCAGTTGCGGGCTTCGAGCTCGAGCTCGCAGAGCAGTCCAAAGTGGTCGGACGGCGGGACCGGCTGTCCATCCAGCACGATTCCCGGCAGGGGTTCCGTCAGCGTGAGGCTGATCTTTCCGGACACCCAGCCCGGCGCCTTGATCAGGCAGTGGTCGATCATCGCTGGATTCTGGTTGGCCACGTGGCTGTGGTTGACCAGGGGGTTGACGGGGTCCCAGGTCCTGAGCAACAGGTCCTGCGGAGGGTGCCAGCCTTGGGCGTCGACCAGCTGGATGTAGGCGGGAAGGCCCGCGTCCGGGCCTGCGTTCAGGTCGCCGATCAGGAGCCGGGGAACTTGCGCCGGGTCCGTGCTGGTGGGGGCGATCTGGCTGGCTGCCTCGTTCAGGGCGGTTTCGATCTGGAGCGACTGCGCCTTGTGGGTGTTGAGTTCGGTTCCGCGAACGGCGTTGCCCCGCCGGTCGAACTGGATGGCTTGCATGTGGGTGTGGACCACCAGCACCGAGGTTCCCGAAGGAGACTTGAGGTGGGCCAGAATGAAGCCCTTCTTGACCACCAGTTCCGCTGAGGTGGTGCGCCGGAATGGCACGAACCGCGCCGACTCCAGGTGCCACGGGGCCTTGACCGCTAAAACCAGGCCCGATCCGTAGAGAAGCTTTTCGCGATTGTGGAGCACCCGGTACCCGAGCGGCTCCAGCACCTTGCGGATGGCGTTGGCGGTGCGGTCGCTCCAGACTTCTTCGAGCGCGATCAGGTCCAGGTTCTCACGGCGGGCTTCGTCGCCCACCACCTGGGGCATGGCCCGGGTGCGGACGCCCACCAGGGGAACGATATTGTAATTCAGGAAGCTCAGCAGCCCTGCGTTGAACGCGAGCGCACGAAGGCTGTCCTGGGCCGCCGAAGCGGACTGGAGCAGGCACAAGAGCAAAAGCGGCGTGAAATAGGGAAGGACCTTGGCCGATCTTCGGCTCCTGCCCTGGAGCATTCAAATGTCCCCTTTCCTTGGGTCCACGTGATCTTAGGGTCGCAGGAATCGGGCCGCTTGGCCAGAAGCAGTGCGAAAAAGCGGCAAAAATCGGCGGTTTTTTAACGCGTAGCGTTTATTCTCGGTTTTGAGGTGCGCCGTGGAATAGCGACGGTCAATTGCGACGGTCAATTGCGACGGTCAATTCCGGGGACGCAGCCGTTCCGCCAGGCCTTGCAGGCGCTCCGCCAGGGGCCAGGTCACAGGCGCCGATTGGGGGTCGCGAAGGGACTTGCGAGCCAGTGCGATGGCGTCTTCACGCACCCGGTGAAGGTCGCGGATGACCGGGTCCTGGTGCTGGATCAGGTTGCGTTCGGCCAGCGTGATCAAGGCGGCCGAGCCCACCACCAGGGCCGAGGGAGGTTGGATTTCGCGCGGCAGGCGATCCACGAAGTCAAAGGTCAGGCGGACCAGGCGAGCATTCTCGACTTCGGTGAGGCCCGAAGTTTGCCGGTACTGCGCCAAACGATGAATCCCCGACAGCAGCGCGGGGGCGCCACAGCCCGAAGGCAGGGCCAATGCTCCCAGCGGGGAGCGGGTGCCGGTGGTTTCGGCCACGGCTCCCGAGCGCCCCAGCTCCACGAGGCGTCGCAGGGCCAGGCCTTGCCTGGGCTGGCGCTCCAGGGCTTCGAGAGTTTCCAGGGCCCTTTGCCGCGACTCGAACGCGTGGTTGTCCTCGCGGCTGGGCAGAAGGCGCGCCAGCTCCGCCTCGAAGCGCAGGCACTCGCGCGAGTAGCGCTCCCCATCGGCGCGGACTGAGGCCTGGAGGCGGGACAGTTCGGCAGCGGAAAGGGTTTCGGGTCGCAGCCCGCGTGTTGAAACTCCGGCCCAACTGGAAGCGGGGGTCGCGGCCGTCAGCACCAGCGCCAGGAACCAGCTCCGGGGAGTCATCAGAACAGCCACCCGACCTGGAGCAGCGATAGCAGCGGCAGCCCCTGGTTGCCGAGCTGGGAGCCCGCATCATTCACCTGCTTGTCCAGATCCACGTACTGCTGCACGGCCTGGACCAGAGCGTCGGCATTGGTGGTCAGCGTGGTCCGGGGATTCCTGGAAAATTGCCAGCCCAGGTCCAGGCCCATGAAGTATCCGGAAGCCCAGGTCCAGCGCCAGCCCAGGTGGGGCGCGAAGTAGGTGTTCCGGAGCTGGACGCTGGCGGTGATGGGTTGGGCAAGAATGGTTTCGCTGCGCGAGGCGGTGGCGGTCAGCTGGCCATAGGCCAAGCCGAGCAGAAACGCCTTTTTGAACGGAAACCAGCGCACGCGGCCCTCGATCTGGTCCAGCTTTCCGGTCGTGGAGCTGTAGCTGATCGAAGGGAGAAACGCGTACGAAACCTGGGCGCCGAAACTCTGGCCGAAGCGGAATTCGAGGGCTCCCTTGAACGGAGAAGGCAGACCCAGCAGCGTGACCGATGGGCCAAAGGTCACCGGACCCAGCACGCCTTGGGCTTTGCCGTAGGCCGGGGGCGCCAGGTTTTTCGGGGCTGCCGGTGTGACGGCCGGAACCTGCGGAACAGGCGCCGGAGCCAGTTCGTCGGCTTGGGCCGACAGGCAAGGCAGGAGGAATGCGGTAGCCAGGATCAGGGCATGAGGCAGGCGCATGGGAGCATCGTAAGGGCGGAGGAAGCCTTCGGCAATGGGGGATGATAGGATGAGTGCGATGTCCTCGAAGAAGACCTCGCGAACGGTGGCCGTGGTGGGCACAGGGCCTGCGGGCCTCATGGCCGCTTTCCAGCTGGCGCAGGCGGGCTTTCGTCCGGTGATCTTCGAGAAGCGCCGCAGCCCGGGCTGGAAACTGCTGGTGGCGGGCAGCTCGGGCCTGAACATCACTTACGACGCTCCGGTGGAGGAGTTCGCGCGCGTCTATCAGGGTCCCCTGGAGCGCTTCCAGGCGCTGCTTGCCGCGTTTCCGCCGGAGGATTGGCGACGCTTCATCGAATCGGAGCTGGGCATTCCCACGTTCAAGGGAACCAGTCGCCGCTGGTTCGTGGAAGGAATGAAAGCGGCGGCCCTGCTCAAGGCCTGGGTGGCCAGGCTGGAGTCGCTGGGTGCGAGCTTTGTTTTCCAGGCCGAATGCGTGGGAGTGGAATCGCATCGTCACGGCGGCGTTCGGCTCAGCTTCGCTTCGGGCGAAACCCGTGATTTCGATGCGGCCGTTTTCGCGCTGGGCGGCGGCAGCTGGGAGCGCACCGAAAAACCACTGCGTTGGCCCACCCTCTTCAAGAAGCTGGGTTGCGGCTTCGATCCTTTCCGTGCCTAGAACGTGGGTTTCCGGGTGGCCTGGCCTGAGGCCTTCGTCAAGGAGTGCGAAGGCCAGCCCATCAAGAACGTGGTCCTCGGGTCTTCGCGGGGCGAACGCTCGGGCGACCTGGTGGTGACTTCGTACGGACTGGAAGGAACGCCCATCTATTTTGCCGGCACTGAAGGGCGCGTCCGCCTGGACCTGAAACCAGACCTGACCGAGGCGCAGGTGCTGGAGCGTCTGGTGGGCGGGAAGGAAAAGCTTTCGCCGATTCGCGCGGCCCAGAAGCGCCTCGGGCTGGGGCAGGCGGCACACGCGCTGCTGTTTCATCTTCTGCCGCGCGAGCTGCAGCGCGAGGCACCCCGTCTGGCGGGCGCAATCAAGAATTTCAGCCTGGAGCTCCTGGAGCGCCAGCCCTTGGACGAAGCCATCTCCTCGTCCGGCGGGGTGCACTGGATGGAAGTCGACGACACGGCCCAGCTGAGGCGGGCGCCGGGTGTGTGGCTGGCGGGAGAAATGCTGGACTGGGACGCGCCGACCGGAGGGTTCCTGCTCCAGGCGTGCGTCTCGCAGGGATTCATGGCGGGAAAAGCGGTCGCGCGGTATCTGGAGGACCTGCATGGCCAAGGATGAAGGAAAGCTGGTTTATTCGACCGACCCCAAGCTCCAGGAAAAGTGCGCCAAGTGCCGCGAGCTGAAGGTGAACTGCAGCTGCGCCCCCGAGGTGGATGCCTCCCGGGCAAAGTTCGTGGCCAAGCTCCGCATCGAGAAGCAGGGACGCGGTGGCAAGACGGTGACCGTCATTGACGGCTTGCCCAAGGGAGAGCTCTTCCTGAAGGAGCTGACCACCGAGCTCAAGAAGCGCTGTGGTTCCGGCGGCACGTATGACCTGGCCGGGCGCGATGGCGTGATCGAGATCCAGGGCGAAAAGCGCGAGCTGATCCGCGAGTTCCTGGCCAAGCGCGGAATCCAGAGCCGGGGCTGAACCCCGGCCCTGGATTTTCCGGATATTGGCTCAGCTCTTCTTCTTGCCCGAAGCCGGCTTCGAGGCCAGCTGCTGGGCCAGGAGCACCAGCGAGTGCACCATGCGGCCCGCGGCGGGCTGGGCTGCCGTACCGGCAGCGGGCTCGCCCAGATCCACGGTTCCGGCGATGTCGAGGTGGACCCACGGCACGCCTTCCACGAAGCGCTCCAGGAATTTGGCGCCGATCTGGGCGCCGCCTTCGCGCGACTTGCCCATGTTGGCCATGTCGGCCACCTTGCTCTTGAGCTCTTCGCCGTAGCGGTTGGACATGGGCATCTTCCAGGCGGGTTCGCCGGCCAGCTCGGTCATCCGAAGCACCTGGCTGCCGAACGTGTCGCTGTTGGTGAACAGGCCTGAATGATGATGGCCCAGGGCCACCATGCAGGCGCCGGTCAGCGTGGCCACGTTCACGATGTAGTCGGCCTTGTGGCTGACGGCATAGTGGAGTGCGTCGGCCAGGATGAGGCGGCCTTCGGCGTCCGTGTTCATGATCTCGACCGTCTTGCCGGCGTAGCTCTTGACCACGTCGCCGGGAAGGACGGCGTTGGCGTCGATGGCGTTGACGGCCAGCGGAGTGACCGCCGTGACGCGCACGCCGACTTTCAGTTGCGAGACGGCCAGGATGGCGCCCAGCACGGCGGCAGCGCCGCCCATGTCCTTCTTCATGCCCAGCAGGTCGATCCACGAGCCGACCTTCAGGTTGATGCCGCCGGTGTCAAAGGTGATGCCTTTGCCCACCAGGAACAGGTTCGGGGTGTTCTTGGGCATGTCCTTGCCGTAGCGGGCCACCAGGAAACGCGCCGGAGTGGAGGAGCCGCGCGAAACGGCCTCCAGCAGACCCATGCCTTCCTTCTTGATGCGCTTTTCGTCCCAGACCTCGACCTCGATCAGGCCCTGGTTCACGGCGTCCTGGAAGCGGGCCACCACCTGGCTCGGATTGGCGTGCGCGGGGGGCAGTTCGATCAGGGTGCGGGCAAAGGCGATGCCCTGGCTGATGGGGCCGAGTTCCTGGATCGCTTTCTTGTCGACCGGTCCGCCGGGAGCGATCACGACCTTGCGGATCTCCGAGCGCTTGGTGTCGCCGTGCGACTTGAGCTCATCCATCCGGTAATTGGCCATCGCCAGGCCCTTGAGGAAGTTCAGGCAGGTGGTGGCGTCCTTGGCTTCCTCGGCGAACAGGACCTGCACTTCGGTGACCATCTCGCGGTTCAGGGCATGGCCGGCGTTTTCGCCCCATTCGGCGGCTTCCTGGGCGTTGAAGTCGTGGGCCTTGCCGATGCCCATGATCACGGTGGTGACCGTGTTCCCGTGGAGCACCAGTTTGGCGCCTTTTTCGCCCTTGAGCGCGGCGTGTTCCTGCAGCGACTGGGGAACGAGCTTGCGCAGGGCGGGCGACACCAGCCCTTTGGCGGCGACGAGCGCCAGCTGGCTGCGGTTGTTGGTCAGTGAAGAAATTTCAAAGGACGGAGATTTGTACATGGGTCAGAACAATAAGGGACGAAGGCCGGGAGGCGAAGAAAAAAAGCCGCTTCGCCTCCCGAAACCGGGGCCTGCTCCGGAGCTCAGCGCTGGGCCGTGGACCAGCTTTGCTGCACCGTCTGGCGGGCCAGATCGCACTGGCCTGAATCCAGGGCCTTGGAGTCGGAGTAGATCAGGGCGTTCATCACGTTGGCGGTGTCGTCCACGTGGTCCAGGCCCAGGTAGTGCCCCAGCTCGTGGGCCACGATATTGGGGTAGTTCACCACCGATGATTCCAGGACGGCCCCGTAAGGTGCCGAGCCCGGCATGGAGGTCCAGGCGTTCTTGGTGGAGCCCCAGTAGCCGGTGTAGACCACCAGCAGCGAGTGGCCGTCGTTGAAGGCGTTGCGGATGGCGTCCAGCTGGTTCTGGGCGTCGGAGCCCGAGGCCAGGCCGTAGCTGGTTGGATTGACGGCCTCGTACGAGTCGATCTCGAACTGGATTCCGCATTGGGCCCAGATCCGGTTGATTCCTTCGAGGTCCGACGCCGCCTGCTCCTTCGAGCTGATGGGGCCCTTGCCTTCGTCGTAAGAGATGTAGCGGATACCGAGGCAAACAGATCCGTTGCCTCCGGAACAGCCGGGCCCCACCGCGGACGCGGTCCGTCCGTAGGTGTCGCCTCCTCCGGCCGAGTTGCAGGCGGTGAGTGACAGGGCGGCGGTCATGAGCATCGGAACGATGAGCTGGGTCTTTTTCATGGGTGCGACCCTAGGCCGGATCTCGAAACGCAATCCAGGGCAAATATCGTTTTGCAGTGTAATAAGTTTGTAAGCCGGCGCCCAAAGCGTTCTTGCCGCCAGCCGGGGATCCGGGCAAAATGGCCCGGATGTCAGCCACTTCCGATGAAGTCCTGATCGAGCCGCTGGAGGCCCTGCTCGGGGTCCGGCACGGGCAGCCGCTGCCCGAGGCGCGCCTCGACGTCCGCTCGGAAGGCGAGTTCCGGCAGGGGGCGCTGCCCGGGTTCGTCAATGCGCCCATCCTGACCGACCCGGAACGTCACGAGGTCGGCCTGACCTACAAGCGCGACGGCCAGGAGCAGGCCATCCGCCTGGGCTACGACCTGGTGGGCCCGGTGCGCGAGCAGCGGGTGGCGGGCTGGCTGGAACGGGTGAGTCCGGGTTGTGGGGTCGTGGTGACCTGCTGGCGCGGGGGACTGCGTTCCAGGATCGCCTCCGAATGGATCCGCGAGCGGGGTGTTCCCGTCTTCCGGGTCCGCGAAGGCACGAAGGGAATGCGGAGCGAGTGCCTCAAGGCGCTGGCACAGCCGCCTGAGGTGCTCGTGCTGGCCGGGATGACGGGCTCGGGCAAGACCCGGCTCCTGGAGAAGGCCCGGGTCCCGAAGATCGACCTAGAGGGGCTGGCCCGGCATCGGGGTTCGAGCTTTGGCCGCATCCTGGGCCAAAGGCAGCCCTCCCAGCAGACCTTCGAGAACGCCGTGGGCCTGGAGCTGCTACGGGCTCCCGGAGTGGCCCGCCTGGTGGAAGACGAAAGCACCCACATCGGAGGGGTGGTCATTCCCTCCGGACTCCGTCACCGCCTGCGTCAGGCGCCGTTGGTCCTGCTCGAGGTTCCGGAGGAAGGGCGCGCCCGGTTCATTTTCGAGATGTACGTGGAAGGCGCGCTCCAGGCCGGCCACTCGCCGGCCGCTGTGCTGCAGTCGTTTTCCGAGGCGTTGACCCGGATCCGGAGCAAGCTCGGGGGCCTTCGGTACGAGGAGGTCAGTGCCCGGCTGCATGGGGCGTTTCGGCCTGGCCGGGTGGATGCCGAAGCTCACCTGTCGTGGATCAGTCTTCTTTTGCGCTACTACTACGATCCGATGTACCGATTTGCCCTGGAATCCGCGAAACGCCCGGTGGCGTTCCGGGGCAACGAAGAGGACTGTCTTCAATGGATCGAAAAGCGTTGGAATCCGTCCGGCTGACCGAGACCGTGCAGAAGGGCGGCTGCGCGGCAAAGCTTCCCGCGGGGACCCTGCGCCAGTTCCTGGCCGCCTTGCCCATGGCGCGTCCCCCGGAGCTCCTGGTGGGCACCGAGAACCTGGACGACGCTTGCCTTTATGACCTGGGCGGTGGGCGCGCGCTGGTGCAGACGCTCGATTTCTTTACCCCCATCGTGGATGACGCCGCCGACTTTGGCGCCATCGCCGCGGCCAACGCCATCAGCGACGTGTACGCCATGGGCGGCAAGCCCCTGACCGCGCTCTCCATCCTGGCGTTCCCCGCGCAGACGCTCCCCTTGGGGCTGCTCGAACCGTTGATGCGTGGGGCGCTCCAGAAGATCGAGGAGGCCGGCGCATGCCTGGCCGGCGGACACACGATCGACGACGAGACCTTGAAGCTGGGGTTCTCGGTGACCGGGATGGTCGAGGTGGCGCGGGCCTGGCGCAACGATGGCGCGCGTCCGGGCGATGTGCTCATCCTCACCAAGGGCCTGGGCACCGGCACCCTCACCACGGCCTTGAAGCTCCGCGAAGCCAAACCCGATTGGGTCACGGCCGCCATCGACAGCATGAAGCAGCTGAACCGCACCGAAGGCCTGCTGGACGGAATCGACGTCCACGCCGCCACCGACGTCACGGGCTTTGGTCTGGCCGGGCACGGCCTGCAGCTGGCGCGGGCGTCCCAGGTTTCCCTGCGGGTCGAGCTGGACTGCCTGCCCGTCTTGCCGGGGGCCCAGGTCTGCATCGAAGAGGGCGAGATGCTGAACCGCGCCCACAAGACCAACGAGGACTACGCGCGCGATGCCTGCTCCTGGCGCGATGGGGCGGGCTGGCTGCGCTGGCTGACGCTCGATCCCCAGACCTCGGGGGGCCTGCTGCTGGCCATTCCCGGGGCCCAGGCCGAGCAGGCCTTGGCCTCGTTGAAGGGGCGCTTTGCCCGGGTCC
>CANFHS010000087.1 GCA_947446835.1 Bacteriovoracaceae bacterium | reverse complement strand
TGTCGCCCTACCACAAGCAGGGCGGCGACGTGATCTACCAGATCGGCACCGGGTACTTCGGCTGCCGCGATGACCAGGGCCGCTTCTCGATGGACCGGCTGCAGGAAACCGTGGGCAGCTACTCCAAGGTCCGTGGGCTGGAGATCAAGCTCTCGCAAGGGGCCAAGCCCGGCAAAGGGGGCGTCCTGCCCGGCCGCAAGGTCACGGCCGAAATCGCCCGCATCCGCGGCGTGGCGGAGGGCCGGGATTGCATCAGCCCGAACTCGCACCAGGAATTCAGCAACGTGCCCGAGCTGGTCCAGTTCATCGAACGCCTCGCGACCACCACCGGGCTCCCGGTGGGCATCAAGAGCGCCGTGGGACAGCTGGCCTTCTGGCGCGAGCTGGCCATTGAGATGCGCAATACCGGCAAGGGGCCCGACTGGATCACCATCGACGGAGGTGAGGGCGGCACCGGTGCCGCTCCGCTGACCTTTGCCGACCATGTGTCGCTCCCCTTCAAGGTGGGCTTCACGCGGGTCTACAAGATCTTCACCGAGGAAAAGATGGCTGACCGCGTGGCGTGGATCGGGAGCGGCAAGCTCGGTTTCCCGGATCGCGCCATCGTGGCGTTCGCGCTGGGCTGCGACCTGGTCAACATCGCCCGTGAATCGATGCTTTCGATCGGCTGCATCCAGGCCCAGAAGTGCCACACGGATCGCTGCCCCGCCGGCGTCACCACCCAGAGCGCCTGGCTGCAGAGCGGGCTGGATCCCGCGGTCCAAAGCCTGCGCTTCGCACGCTTCTGCCAGTCGCTGCGGAACGAGATCCTGGCCGTGACCCACGCCTGCGGCTACGCCCACCCCTCGCAGTTCACCATGCAGGACATCGAGGTTTCCAGCGGGCCTGCCACGTTTTCCACCCTGGAGAGCCTCTTCGGGTACTCCGTCAAGCGGGGCTGAGGGGCTTTTGCCGGCCCACAGAGGGGTTGCGACCCCCCGGCCAAGGTCCTAAACTGGAAATGAAGAAGGAATATTGCCATGGCAGAACGCACCCGGCCGATCTGGTACCGCCGGAAATACCTGATCAACCCCGAGTTCCAGTCGACGATCATCGGCTTTTTCGTCGGGCTCTCGGTGGTCACGATCCTGGTCTTCTTCTGGGCGTTCCGCCTGGTGTTCGGGAATTTCCTGGATCAGGCGCGTGAAATCGGGATCCCGGAAGGCCACCCCCTGTACCAGCTCATCACGCAGCAGCAGCACGCCATGGTGTGGATCCTGACGGGAACCTCCGTCCTGATGTTCGTGTTCCTCATGGTGGGCGGCATCATCCTGTCGCACCAGATCGCGGGCCCCATCTTCCGCCTGACGCGCCAGCTGCAGGCGCTTCTGGATGACGAGGAAGTTTCGCCCATGGCGTTCCGCAAGCGCGACTTTTTCCATGAGCTGGCGCCCCTCGTGAACCAGCTCTCCGAAAAGCTCGAAGAAGCCAAAAGACAGCAGTGAACCAGACGCTGGTCCTTCTTCTTGCCGGCCTGGCCGCCGGCCTCATCGACTCCATCGCCGGGGGCGGAGGGCTGATCACCCTGCCCACGCTGGGCGTCTTCCTTTCGGCAGGCCCGCACGCCATCGGCACGAACAAGATTGCCGGATCGGCCGCATCGCTCGTGGCATTGCTCGTCTATGCCCGGGCGCGCAAGCCCGACTGGAAATCCATTGCGCGCTTCGCCGCCTTTGCCGCCGCGGGCTCGTTCCTGGGAAGCCGGGTGTCACCGCTGCTGCCCCGCGAAGCCTTCAAGGTCCTGCTGCTCATCACCGGGCCGCTGGTGCTTTTCCTGCTCTGGCGACGCGAACTCTGGACACGCGTGCTCCACACGGAAGAGCATGCCCACCCTGAAAACCTCCAAATCACGTTCCGGGTGGCGGTGGCAGGCCTGCTCTGCGGTTTTTACGATGGCGCCTGGGGGCCCGGTGGCGGAACGCTGATGCTCCTGGCCTCGCTGCTCGTGGCCAAGATGCCCCTGTTCACGGCGCTGGCGGCGTCCAAACTGGCCAATCTGGCTTCGGCATCCAGCTCACTCGTCAGCTACGCCGCGCAAGGCTATGTGCACTGGGCTCCTGGCGCGGCCGTCGGTGTCGGGATCTCGGTGGGCTCGTTCTTCGGGGCGCGTCGCGCGTCCAAGGACGCGGCCCGCATCATCCGACCGGTCCTTGCGCTGGTGGTCAGCGCCCTCATCTTGCGCATCCTGTTCACGGGCTGAAATTCCCGGCTGGCATCCCCTGTGCAAACCCGGAGCGCATGAAACTGATCAAACCCTCCATACTGGTGCCTCTCTCTTTCGCGCTGAGCTTGCCCTGGTTCGTGATCGGTTGCGGCGACGATACCCAGACCGCCGCCGCGACCGCGTCCCCCCCGGCGGCCAGCCTCAATCTGTCCTGCTCGTTGGCCGGTAGCCCAAGCCAGCCGGGAAGCATGCCGTTTGAGCAACAGACGTCTTGCGTTCCGCCCGACGGCAGCTCGGCGGACCCCGTACCCACGCAAAAAGTCACTTTCGCCAGCAATAGCGTCGGCAATTACGAGGTCCGTTACGATTGCGATCGCCGCCTGGTCTACGTCCGCACCCAGGGACTGGACCCGCAGGAAGCCACCTTCGCCATGGATTCGGACGACACCTTCCAGGGCGATCTGAACTACCTGGACAAGCTGGCCGATGACGGCAAGGGCAATACCCAGTGCTGGGCCGGGGTGAACCTCCACCTCCAGGGCCAGGGCAACTGCGGAAACGCCCAGCCAGGCACTGTGGGAACAGGCACCGGGACGGGAACCCAGACCAGCACGCCGGCACCCGGCACCGTCGCGGTGCAGGGAACCGTGGACTTCCGCCAGATCACCCAGGACGACCTGGATCGCGCGGGCCTGCCCAGCGGAAGCCAGCCCGGCATCCTGGCCACGGGAACCGCGACCGGTACCAGCACTGGCACCGGGACGGAGGTCAGCCCTTCGCCGACACCGACTGCGAGCCCGAACACCGCACGTGTGTGCCGGCTCCAGAACGCCTGCCCGGCCGACGGAAAAACCAGCCTGAGCTGCCCCGCTCCGGCTCCGACCCCCACGGCCACTCCGACCGAGACTCCGACCCCGTCGCCGAGCGAGAGCCCCACGCCCTCGCCGACCCGGACGGCTTCTCCAACCCCTAGCCCGAGCCCTAGCTCCAGTCCGACGGTTTGATCAGTCGGGGGCGGGATCAGAACGAGTAGGTGATCCCGCCCCCGAATTCAGCCTTGTTGTAACTGTAGACGGTCTCGAAATTCGAATTGTTTCTCGTGAAACCCAGGTTGCCCAGAACGGTCCACCTGGGTTTCCATTTCCACGAGGCGCCCAGCTGCACAGCCAGGTTCACATCGCGCCGCTCGGAGACACTGTGGAGCGGAAATGCCTGGCGATAAAACGAGGCCGTGGCGGTCAGATCCACCTTGTCGCTCCAGTGCACCACATCCATCAGGTCAGCCCCCACCGTGCTGGAAAGGTACTCCGTGCCTTCGGCGTTGTCCTTGGCGTAGCGGAACGACCCGGTGGGGTTCCAGAAGCGCGAACCTGAGTCCGAGGCCAGGTAACCCCGCACGGCGTAGCCGCTGCCCGAGCGCCTTTGGGTGGTGTAGGGATCATCCAGGTACTTCTTGGGCTCGCCCGTCATCTCCAGCGAAAGCTGAAGGCCGCGGCTGACCTGGTAGCGGAAGTACGGCCCCAGGGAAGCGCTGCGGCTGTAGGGGCGATAAACGCCCTTTCCCGTGTCCGCGTCGACGTCGTTCTTGAACACGATGCTTGCGTCCACTTTCACGCCGAACGAGAAAGGGGCAACGGGATTCCGCGTCACGTAAAAGGAGGCCACCGTCGTGGCGAACTGGTACCCTTGGGAATCCTTGTTGAAGTTGTAGCCGATATTCGACTTGAGGCTCGGGACGAACTGCAAGGCCCGCATCGATGAGCTGGCGTAGCCGCCACCGACCATCAGCGTCTGCTTCATCGAGGCCTTGCCGGTCGTGTAGGCCGCGCTCGATCCCGTGCTGGGGACGTAAAGCACGTTGCTGTCGTAACCGGAGAGCGTCCCGACATAACCGAAGAACTGGCCCTTGTCATAAGGAGCCAGCGAGGCTTCGGTCGCATCGAATATCTGCTGGGCCACCTTCCGGGTCTCCGGATCCGTGTCCGCGTCATCGAGCAGGCTTCGCGAGGCACGCCTCGCCTCGACCAGGCTCGCGGTGGCACCGGCCGGGTACTCCAGCCGCATGTAGGTCTGGCCCAGATAAAAGTGGGCGACCGGCTTGAGGTCGCGCAGCTTCTCGGACAAGACGCCCTGGAAATGCCCCTCGGCTTCGGCCCAACGCCCGGCATTGAAGGCGCCCAGGCCCGTGTAAAGGTGGGACGGCGCCACGTTGAAGCCGTTGGCGATCGAAAACTCGAACGACGGCTTGGCCTCCTCGGGCTTCTTCTGCCGGGTCAGGATCATGGCCAGCTCGAAGTGGTAAGGCGCAAGCTCAGCCGGCGGACGTCCTTCGCGGGTCTTGTTCGCGACGAGCTGCCTATAGATCTGCGCCGCATCCGCGTCATTCTGCGTGGCACGCAGCGAGAGCGCCTTGAGCTCCAGGAACTCGTTGACCTCGGGATGGTCCTTCAGGAGCGAATTCAATCTTTCCAGGGTCTTTGCATAATCCCGGGCATTGAACGCCAGGACGGCTTCCGCGTAGTCGGGCTCCAGGTTGTCGGGCACCTCGGCGCGCGCGGAAACACCTGCCGCTCCCACTGCCAGGAGAGTCGCCCATTTCAGGACGGCGCGTGCCGAACCCTTGCCGTGTCGCCCATGACCCATGAGCGTCCATGATAAAGGAGGAACGTGGCGTTTCCAATGCTGCCAAGTTGCCGCTGCGACTGGGCAACTTTGGCCCCTTGTTGGAAACCGGGCCTGAAAGTTACACTAGAGGGATGGAACGCAACCGCCTTTCCTCCCGGATCAGGCTCGCATGCGCCACCCTCGCAGGGGTCTGCCTCGGCACGGGCGCAGCCATGGCCAACGAGATTGCCGGCAAGGCGGTCAGCGTGAGCGGCAAGGTGCTGGTCAGGAACGTCGACTCCAGCAAACCCGAGATGCGCTTCCTGAAGGCCGGAGACGCGATCGAGAAGGGCACGCTGATCAACACCAGCAGCTCGGCTTCCGCCAAATTATTGATGACCGACAAGTCCATCCTCGACCTGGGCAAGTCGACCCTGTTCAAGGTCGACGAATACAAGCTCAAGGCCGGCAGCGACCGCACGGTGCAGATGTCGATGGATTACGGCACGATCCGCGCCTCGGTGAACACGCCGGTGGGAACGGGCGGAAAGTTCAGCATCAAGACCCGGGCCGCGACCATGGGCGTGCGTGGCACCGAATTCGTCGTGGAGGCGGGAGAGGTGAATGCCCCCGTCGAAAAGGAATCCAAAGGTCCGAAGGGCGACAAGTCCTCCGTGATCGGCAAGCAGGAAACCAAGGTCACCGTCATCCACGGCAAGGTCGAGACCACCGTGAGCGCCGAGGCCGGAGCCAAGAGCGCCACCCCCATTGCCCTGACCTCAGGCACCCAGCTCCAGCTGACCACGGTCGAATCCAAGGGTGACGCCAAGCAGGAGGGCGGTCGCGCCCTCGCGTCCGAGCCCCCCAAGGTCGTGAACCTTTCGATGGACCAGCTCAAGGAGATCAAGTCCGAGGCCAAGAAGGCGGACGCCACCTTTGTCCAGGCCATCACCATTGCGCCCGCCGAGCCCTCGCGGGGAGGCGGGAACGGACCTGGCAATGGCCCCGGCAACGCACCCGGAAATGGTCCGGGCAACGGTCCCGGCAATGGATCTGGTGGTGGTGGTGGCGGTGGCGGCGGTGGAATGATGAACGTGGCAGCCACGATGGCGGCCATCGGTCAGGCCATCAGCAGCACCCAAGGCAACATGCCTCCTCCCATGGGCCCCATCGGACTGCCGGGCACGTTCAGCCCGGACTCCGCGATCAAGCCCCTCACGCCGAACCAGTCCACCCTGCCTGCGCGGCTGATCGTGACCTTCAAGCCCCAGTTCTGAGGCCCGGGCGAAGGCTCACTGCAGGACGGTGACCCTCAGGCAGTGCGCCCGGAGCGCTTCGATGACCTGCGCGCTGTGCTCGGGTCCCCGCGTCTCCAGGGTCAGCTCCACTTCGGTCTCGTCGATCCGGGTCGAAGGCTCGTTCCGATCGTGGATGGCTTGAAGGATGTTGGCCTCCTGCTGGGCCAGGAGCTGGGTGAGCTGGGCCAGGGAACCAGGCCGATCGGAAATCAGGGCGTTCGCCCGGAGGCGGCGCCCCGCGCGGATCAGGCCGCGATCGATGATCCGCGACAGCAGGTTCACGTCGATGTTGCCACCACTGATGATCAGCACCACCTTCTTGCCCCGAAGCTCCTCGCGGATCTGCGGCAGCACCGCCAGGGTCAGGCCGCAGGCGCCCTCGGCAATGATCTTGGCCTTTTCCAGGAGCGTGAGCACGGAAGCCGCCATGGCCTCATCGTCGGCCACCAGCATGTGGTCGAGCCGGGGTGCCAGGATCTTGCGGATGCGCTCGCTGGCCTTGCCCACCTTGATGCCGTCGGCAAAGGTCTCCACCTTGTCCAGACTCACGGCGCGTCCCTGCTTGAGCGACTCGACCATCGACGGGGAACCCGCGGCCTGGCAACCCACGAGCTTCACGCCGGGTTTGAGCTCCTTCATGGACAGGCAAAGGCCCGCCATCAGGCCACCGCCGCCGATCGAGCAGACCACCATGTCCACGTCCGGCAGCTGTTCCAGGATCTCGAGCCCCACCGTGCCCTGGCCCGCCACCACCTGGTCGTCGTCGAATGCGTGGATGTAGGTGGCGCCGGTGGCTTCGCGGAGACGCTGGGCCTCGGCGAAAGCCTCGTCGTAGTTGTCGCCAAAAAGGATGACCTCGGCGCCCAGCGCCCGGGTGTTCTGGATCTTCAGGAGCGGCGCGCTGCGGGGCATGACGATCCGGGCGCGGATTCCCAGCTGCCGCGAGCCCCAGGCCACGCCCTGGGCATGGTTGCCGGCGCTGGCGCAGATGACCCCGGCCTTGCGTTCCTCGGCCGACAGCCTGGAAATCCGGTAGGTCGCCCCCCGGATCTTGAACGACCCGATCGGGGTCATGTTCTCCATCTTGAGGTAGATCTCGCACCCGAAGGCTTCCGAAAGCCAGGCGTTGTGGATCAAGGGCGAAGGCGAAAGCAGCTTCGAGAGCTCCGTGCGTGCCGCACGGATATCAGCCAAGGTGGTCCGGATTTCCTGGTCGGGGTTCGGCATCGCGTGGGTGTCCTTAGGACTTCCCTTTTAGATGTTCACGGCCCGAACAGGCAAGCTCGCGCTTTGGGTGGTCTGGTCGCCGAACTGCCCCTGGTCGTTCAGGCCCCAGCACCGGGCCCCGGCCGGCACCAAGGCGCAGCTGTGCCCCGAGCCCGCAGCCAGACCCTCCACCTCTTCCCCCAGCCCTTCCACGGCCACCGGGGTATTCCGCTGGACGTGTTCCGAGCCGTCGCCCAGCTGGCCGTCGCGATTATAGCCCCAGCAGGCCACCGCGGGCTTGCCCTCCAGGCGGGCGCAGGTGTGGTAAAAGCCGGCCACGATGGACCGGACCCCCGGAGGCAGGGCTTTGACTTCGGTGGGAATCAGGACATGCAGGGAGGAATTCCCCAGTCCCACCTGACCCATTCCGTTGTTGCCCCAGCAAAGCACCCGATCATCCAGGACGCCGCAGGAGTGGAACCCGCCCAGCGCGATGGAACGGGCGTTGGCCTGAAGCCCCTTGACCTCGACCGGTACCAGCCGGTCGGCCAGGGTACCGTCTCCCAGCTGGCCATTGTTGTTGTAACCCCAGCACCGCACGGCACCCGATTCGAGCAGGGCGCAGCTGTGGGCAGCCCCCAGCGCAATCTGCTGGACTCCCTGGTTGAGGCCGGAAACCTGGACCGGATAAGGACTGGCCACGATCCGGCCGTTGCCCAGCTGACCCCGGCGATTGGAGCCCCAGCACTTGACGCCCCCGCCGCGCACGATGGCACAGGTATGGTACTGGCCCGCGGCCAAGGCGCGGACACCGCCATTCAGGCCGAACACGTCGACCGGAACCACGGAGTTGATGTTGGAATTGTCGCCCAGCTGCCCGAAGCGGTTGTCGCCCCAGCATTTGACCCGGCCCCCGGCCAGGAGCGCGCAGGTGTGGTTGTAGCCCGCCACCACCGAGACCACGTCCTTGCCCAGGTCCTTGACGGCCCTGGGCTGCAGGCTTCTCAGCAACGTTCCCGTGCCCAGCTCGCCATGCCGGTTGTCGCCCCAGCATTTGACCCCGCCGCTGGAGAGCACGCAGGTGTGGGCAAACCCGAGCGCGATCGCGCGCCCCGGGCCCGAGCGCTTGCCCTGCACACTCAGGGTCACATCGACCGATTCACCGTTGGAATCGGTGACCCGCACCACTTCCTGCTGCTCCGACTCCGTGCCTGTCGGCGCCGAGTAGGCTCCGGACGCGGCATGGATCTGGCCCTGACCGTGGACAATCGAAAACACGTAGGGCGGTTTTCCCCCGGCAGCCACGATGTTCACGTGGTCTCCCGGAGTCACGTTGCGGATGGGCGGATAAGCGGACAAGGGAACCGTGCGGTTGATCCTGAGCGCCACTTCCTCGGTATTGCCGGCACTGTCGCGCACCTTCAGGACCGCGGTGCCCACGGCATTGCCATCGGCACTCCTGCCGGCCGGCTTCTCTTCCACCGAATAGCTGACCGGAGGGGCGCCCCCGACGACCGAAAAAGCGAAGGACCTGGGATTGGCCGGGTCCTGGGGCTCCAGCCGGATCGCGATGGGCGGGTTGACCGACACCACCGAATCGCTGACTCCCCCGTCGCCATCCGTCACGCGGACCACCGCGGTGCCCGGCTTGTCGGAGGCTTCGAATTCGCCCGTCTCGGAGTTGATCCTTCCATCCCCGGCCACGATCGAAAACTCGTAGGGCGGGCGGCCGCCGTGGGCCTGGAACGCCTGGTGGGCCC
>CANFHS010000086.1 GCA_947446835.1 Bacteriovoracaceae bacterium | reverse complement strand
GGTGGCGTTGGCTTCCAGTGCCTCGGTCGCTTCCGCGGCTTCAGCGGTCGAAGCGCCTTTCATGGCCAGCTCTTCTTCGGCCAAGGCCGCCTGTTCGGCGCGCTCGGCGCGCTGGCGCAGGGCTTTCCAGCTCTTCCAGCCGCCCAGCAGGCCGATGCTCAGGAACAAGGCGCCCTGGGTGCGGATCTGGCTCGGGCTCTGGCCCGTGTAGGCGGAGATCTGGTCGGCAAAGCCCAGCTGGAAGGCACCGAAGCTGGCCGAGGTGGCCAGCAGGCCGCGCACGATGGCCACGCCCTTGCCCGAGGCGGCCAGCGACTGGATCATGCGGGGAACAGTCAGGGACTGGAACCAGCGTGAATTGCCCACGGCTCTTCCGGCGGCACCCAGCAGGCGGCTCACGGGAAGGGTGGCCAGAAGCATCAGGTCGAGCGCGGAATCGGCGCTGGTCAGGCCGGCCACGCCGTCGCGCAACGAGCGATCCGCGATGTTCAACGCGGACCGGCTCAGGATCATGCCTTCGGAGACGGCCTCGGCGCCGGCCAGCAGTCCAGCCGCCACGGGAGTTCCCGTGCCCACCGTTCCGGTGGCCGTCAGCACGGCGCCGGTGATCATCAGGCCCACCAGGGCCCGCGCGCCGATCTCGGAGGTCGTGTCGCGGTTCAGGTAGATGCGCAGGGTTTCGGTGCCCACCTCGCGTTCGGCGATCTGGCGTCTGATCTGCGCGTCATGGGTGCGCTCGGTTTCGGTCGAAGGGCTGAAGCTGCGGCTGCGTCCAAATCGATGCACCAGGTTCTGCAGATGGGCCGAGTGCAGATCGATGGAGGGGTAACCCTGGGCGACGGCCACGACGGTGTCCTGGATGAGCAGGAAGAAGAGGTGGGTCTGGTTCAGGAACTCGAAGGCGAATTCCGGGTTCTCCTGGCTCAAGCGTTCCGCGAGCTGCGCCAGGGTGGCGTCGATGCGATTGGCGTAGCGGGCCTGCTCGTCGTAGTTCTTGCCTCTGAGGCGGTTCCAGGTGCCCTGGAGCGTTTCCAGTGTGCCGCGGCCCTTGGTCTCTTCACCCAGGGCTTCCGCGATGGTGCGGCGCAGCTGCGTGACGATGCTCTCGGCTCTTTTCTTGAGGCTCTTGGGAGCCTGGGCCATCAGGAACTTGAGCATGGCCGTGCGCTCGTCATGCGTGAGCGGGCGCTCGGTCTCGACCTGAGAGATGAGCTCCTCGTTGCGGAGCAGGACGCGAGCCAGCTTCAGCTCGGCCGCGGCGGCATGACCTTCTTCGAGATCCGCGCGCGCGCCTTTCAGCAGGTTCACATCCCAGGGAGAAAGGCTCTCTTCGCCCTCCGAGATCATCATCTTCAGCAGCGCGAGCTTTTCGGCAGAAGTGAGCTCGTAGTGGGTGTCGAGCGGGCCTTCGTTGGATCCTGCGTCAGACCCAGAGGGAGCCGCCATCGTCATCGGTTCAGGCTGCGGCTCCGGTTCGGCTGCGGCCCAGGCGGCAGGCGCCAGCGCATTTCCTAAAGTCGTCAGAACCAGAAGGCCAGTGATGGCCTGATGGTTCAGCCGGTTCAACTTCGTGCGCCACTTCCTGGTCAGGGTCAGTTCCATTGTGCTGGCTCCGATGAGAACTATTCTAACGCGGCGCATTATTAGTCGATCTGCGACTTTTTTGCCAGCTTAAAAAGTTACGCGAAACGCAAAAAAAAGATGCAAAAATGAATCGACCCAAAAAGGCGCAACTACCTGAATTGTGTCAGGATTCTGTTTTATTTCTTTTTCAATGGGAGTGCGAAAAACAGGGGGCCTTCGCGCTTCATTTGCCCCGCGCAATAATCGGCTTCGGGGCCCGAGCCCCAGTACAGGTCGATGTGACCGGCACCCTTGATGGCGCCTCCGGTGTCCTGCGCCACCGCCAGGCGGCTGAAAGGCTGCCACTGGGTGGCGTTCGAGGTTCCATCCGCGGGCATCACGGGCTTCTCGGTCTGGAAAAAGGCCAAGGCTCCCAGCGGGAACACTTCGGGGTCGATGGCAATGGAGTGGCCCGGGGTCAGGACTGTTCCCGTGGTGCCCAGCGGGCCTTCCTCGGCCCGCACAAAGAACACGTAAGACGGGTTCTTGGTCAGGGCCGGCATCAGGCGTTCCGGATGCTGGTTGAACCAGCGCTTCATGCCCTGGACCGTCCATTCTTCCTGGGGGACCCCCTCCTCGATGAGGATCTTCCTCAGGGACAGGTAGGGGTGCCCGTTGCTGCCGGCGTAGTTGAGGATCCGCCGTTCCACCGTCCCGTCGGGCCGACGGATGCGGATGGCCCCGGCCCCTTCGATGTGGAAAAAGAAGGCGTCGAAGGGATCGCCGACCCAGGCCAGCTCCAGGCCGCGCCCCTGGAGCGCGCCATCGAGGTCGATTTCCTTGCGCGTCCAGCCCGGCACGAAGGAGCCGTCGGGCAGCTTGCGGCGCCACACCTTTTTGCCCTGCTGGTCCACCTGCACCAGCTCGTCGGGCTTGGCGTAGAACGGAAACCGGTGGAACGCGTCGGGCTCGGCCGTGCCTTCCAGCTCGGGGAAGTTGTAGCCCGTGAAGAGCACCTTGCCTTGGCCGTCGCTGCCCACCGACTTGAACCACTCGAACTGTTCGCGCAGGCCGCGCTGGAGGCTGGCGAAATCGGGAGCCTGCCGGACGAGATCCAGCATCTTGCCCAGGGTTTCGGTGCACCACTCGCGGCGACTGGCGATCCGGGTGCCGAAGGGGCGGGTTTCGTCCGGGTCGAGCTGGGCGCAGGCACCCAGCTCCAGCTGCAGGGCCTGGCGGAGCCCGATCAGGTCGCCGTCCGGCACCAGCTGGGGCAGCTCAGTGGCGGGCACGGGGACCAGGGCAGGAGCGGTCTGCGCTTGGCCGGGACGTGCAACGAGGACCAGAGTCGCAGCCACCAGGAACCGGGTCACAAGGTGTTTTGTCATCCCGGTTGAGGCTAGCCCGGGCCGAACGGCTTGACAATCGGTGCGCCCGGATTTGAACTCGACTTTCCATGACGCAGCCCGATGAAAACGCCTGGAGAATCGAGAAAGCGCGGCCGGAGGATTGGGCGCGGATTTGCGAGATCTGCTGTGAGACTTCGCCTGGTGCAAAGCGCATGACGCCGCGGTGGCGCGAATTTTTCGGTGAATTCTGGGTGGGACCCTACCGCAGGCTCGTGCCCCAGTGGACCTGGGTCGCGCGCCGCGCGCCGGATGGCCCGTTGCTGGGCTATCTGACCGGCGCGCCCGGGACGGCGAGTTTCGAGCGGCGCCGGACCTGGCAGCATCGGCTGCCGTTGCTGGTGGACCTCCTGCGTGGCCGCTACCCCTGGAACCCCGATGCGCGGCGCTGGCTCCGGCGATCCCTGCGTCTGGACGTGCATCCGGAGCGGTGCTTCGGGGCGGCGGTGAAGCGCGAGCTGCGCGCGCGCTACCCGGCCCACCTGCACACGAACCTCGCGCCCGAGGCCCAGGGCCAGGGCGCGGGAAAGCGCCTCATCGAAGCGTATGCCTCCGCGCTGGAGGCATACGGCGCGGCGGGCATCCATCTTTTCTGCGGGCCGGGTCCCGTCGGGTTCTACGAGAAGGCGGGGTTTCGGATCCTGGCCCGGGCGGTGCTGCCGGGCTCAGGGGCCCAGGTGCTCGTGCTGGTCCGCGCGCTCAGGCCCAGTGGTAGTTGAAGCTGACGCTGACGCGGTCCGAGTCGGACTGGTTCTGCAGCACCTCATGGCGGAGCCAGCTCTCGAAGAGCACCAGGCGGCCCGGCCTCGGCTGTAGCCTGAAAAACGGCTGATTTTCGGCCTTTCCGCCGCGTTTGCGCGGAGGTGCCGCCATGAAGCTGGCCAGGCGGGGATCCTCGAACTGGATGGCCCCGCTCCGCGCGGGGATTTTCAGGTAGTAGGTGCCGCTGATCGTGGCCAGCGGGTGCAGATGAAGACCATGGTAGGTGTGCCGGGGCACGATGTTCACCCACAAGCTGGTCATCTGGAGGCTCCGACCGGTGAGGTCGTAGTCCAGCTCGCCGGCAAAGCGCTTCACGTGGCGGTCGATCTTGAGGCGGAGCTCGTCGAAGCTCGAGGACGTCCGGAACAGCTCGTCGAGCGAGCCGTACGAGGTGTACCCGCCCGGATAGTTCCTGCGCGACCACTCGCGTCCCGCCTGGTCCATGTCCCTGAGCTGGTAGCACTCGCGCAGCAGCTGCGGGTTGAGCGATTTCACCGCCGGGGGCGCGGCCAGTGCGTCGTCGTAGATCCGCGTGGGGAACAGCTTCAGGGTGGGCATGGGCTGCGGCTCAGCGTTGGTCCAGCAGCAGCTTCCGGCCCATCATCCGGCGCGGGGGCTCCACCACCGAGCGCTTCTTCTTCGCGCCTTCCTGCTGCTTGCGCTGGTGCTGCCCCGTGCGGAGCGCGACCGGCGTGCGCGGGTCGCAGGTGCCCCAGTCTTCCTTGGTGCCGCCCTCGACCTCGCGCCGTTTCCTGGATTCGGTCTGGTCGCGGTACTCCATCAGCACCTTCTTGTGCTCGGGTTTGTGCGGCTGCAGCAGCGCCTGCTGGATCTTGCGGTCCTTCCAGTCCTTGGCCACGAACAGGGGCTTCTTGGTCATGGGGTCGATGCCGGTCCAGTACATGGCGGTGGCCAGGGTCATGGGGGTGGGGATGAACGCCTGGACCTGCTGCAGGTTCCAGCCCCGGTCCTTCATGTACTCGTAGACCTTTTTCATCTGCTCGTGCGTGGTGCCCGGAAAGCCCGAGATGAAATAGGGCACGAGGTACTGCTCCTTGCCCGCTTCCTCGGACACCTTCTCGAAGTAGCTCACGAACTGGTCGAAGTTCTGCAACCCCGGTTTCTTCATCAGGTGCAGGACCTCGGGGTCGAGGTGCTCGGGGGCGACCTTGAGCTGGCCTCCCACGTGGTGGGTGATCAGCTCCTTCATGTACTCCTGGCCGGCCTTCTCGTCCGAGATGGACAGGTCGTAGCGCAGGCCCGAGCTGATGCGGATGCTCTTGATCCCGGGCAGCTTGCGCGCCTTGCGCAGCATCTCGACCTGCGGCGTGTGGTCCTTGTGAAGGTGCGGGCAGACCTTGGGATGCACGCAGCTCAGCTTGCGGCACTTGCTCTGGACCTCGGTGCTCTTGCAGCGCAGCTTGTACATGTTGGCGGTGGGGCCGCCGATGTCGCTGACGTGGCCCTTGAAGCCCGGAACCTGGTTCAGGTCCTCGACTTCCTTGAGCAGCGATTCCTCCGAGCGGGACTGCACGATGCGGCCCTGGTGGAGCGTGATGGCGCAGAACGAGCAGCCCCCGAAGCAGCCGCGGGTGGAGTTCACCGAGAAGCGGATCATGTCGGCCGCGGGGATGCGCTCCTTGTACGAGGGGTGCTGTTCCTTGGTGAACGGCATCTCGTAGACCGAGTCGAGTTCCTCGGTCGAAAGCGGCATGGAAGGCGGGTTCACCACCACGGCTTTGGAGCCGTGGTACTGCACGAGGCGCTTGCCGTTGTAGGGCGAGGCCTCGTACTCGATGAAGTAGGAGGCCTTGGCGAACTTCTTCTTGTCGTCGCGGACTTCCTCGAACGAAGGCAGGGTGAGGCGCGTATCCAGGTTGCGGGCGTGGTCCTTGGTCGAGACGTAGGCGATGCCCCGCTGCGCCTTGATGGTGTTCATGGCCTCCTGAACGGCCGGGTGATTGCGGTCCAGCGGCGCTCCGCCCATGGCGGCCTGGGCCTTCTGGAACTCTTCGACCAGCATGCGGGTCTGGCGCTCGCCCATCCCGAATACCAGGAAATCGGAAGCCAGCTCGGTCAGGATGGAGGGGCGGATGGTGTTCTGCCAGTAGTCGTAGTGGGCGAGCCGGCGCAGCGAGGCCTCGACACCACCCACGATGACCGGCGTGTCCGGAAAGGCACGACGGGCGCAATCCGAATACACGATGGAAGCGTAATCCGGACGACGGCCGCCGCGTCCGCCTTCCGAGTACATGTCGTCGGTGCGGCGCTTCTTGTTGGCCGTGTAGTTGTTGATCATCGAATCGACGGTGCCCGAGGACACGCCGATGAAAAGCCGGGGGCGCCCCATGCGCTTGAAGTCGTCCAGGATCTTCCACTGCGGCTGCGACACGATGCCCACCCGCAGCCCGAGCTTTTCGAGCCACCGCGCGAGGCAAGGGATGCCGAAGGTGGGATGGTCGACGTAGGCGTCGCCGTTGATGAGCAGCACATCCAGCTCGTCCCAGCCCTTCCACTGCATTTCCTGGCGGGTGGTCGGCAGGAAGCGTTTGCACACTTCGCGGTAGACGGTCTGGTTGTCGAGGCGGATGTCGCGTGCGGCAGGGGCTTTTTGCATGGAAATTCCCAAAGTTAGGCCCGGTACTTATCTTTTTTGACTCAATGAGTCAACTGCTCTGGACGGGGCCGCCCATCGGCCGGCCGGGGCTGGCAAACAGACGAAGTTCCAGCGTTTTTTTAGGCCTCCCGCTGGGCTAGGGTGCTGCCATGAGTCGTGGAAACCTGGCCTGGGTGGTGGCTTTGCTTCTGGTGGGGACTGGCTGTTCGACGGTCACGTTGAGGGACCAAGGCACTGGAATCCTGCTCGCCGGGCCGACCTTCCAGTCGTCTGAGCCCTTCTTCTTCTGGGGATTGAAAGGCACGGCGCACGTCGACGTGACCCGGGTGTGTGGCGGGCGGGAAGCGCGGCAGCTCCAGGCACAGACCACTTTCGTGGATGGGCTGGTTTCAGTCCTGACCCTGGGCATCTATGCTCCCCGGTCGGTCAAGATCTGGTGTGAGGCGGGCTGAACCATGCTCGGCAACAGATGGCGCATGGCTGGCTGGGTGCTGGTGGGCTGGGGGCTTTCCTCCTGCAGCACCATCCATTTTCATCGGCACGCCCCTGGCTCAACGGCGCCCGGGCAGAGCGAGTGGCACCATGACGGAATCTTGCGGCTGGTCGAGTTCAGCGAACCCGTGGATCTGAAGCGTCGCTGCGAGCGGGGACGCTGGCAAACCGTTCGCGTCGAGAAGAATCCGTTACAGGTGCTGGTGACGGGCGTGGCCTCGGGCCTCTACGATCCCTGGGACGTGGCCTGGTCCTGCTCGCCCGCCAAGTGAACCGGCGCGCCGTCAGGCCGCCCGGTTGTTCCGGGAATCCCGGTCGAGGCCCTGTTCGAAGCTGCGGAATTCAGCCGTTTCGGCCAGGTCCGAGAATCTGAGCACTCCGATGAGCCGGCCCTCGCTCTGCACGGGGAGGCTGCGCGCCGGACTGCCCATCAGTTCGGGGATGAGCTCGCCGATCGGCTCGGAGGCGTCCAGCGCCCGCAGCGGCTGCAGCTCGGCGTCGCGGACCCGCCGGCCTTCCCACCGTGCCCGCGGGCCGAGCGCGCGCAGCCGCTCCAGTGCGAGCAGTCCGGCGGTGCCGTCGCCGTGGCGGACCGGGAGCACGGTCTGCTTTTCGCGCAGGAAGATGGCGGCCGCCACATCGAGCGGATCGGATTCGCCCAGGACCGGGGTGTTCTTGCAGAGCTGGCCGACACTCAGGCCCTCCAGCATGCTCCTCAAGGTCAGCAGGGCCAGCTCGCCCTGCGCGGTGGCGTGGATGAAGAACGCGATCAGCAGCAGCAGGAAGTTGAATCCCAGGAATCCCCAGGCGCCCAGTACCCAGGCCAGTGCCTTGCTGACGCTGACCGAAGTGCGAGTGGCGCTGAGCAGTCCGCGGCGTTCGGTCAGGAACGAACGCAGCGCGCGTCCTCCATCGAGCGGGAACGCCGGAAGCAGGTTGAAGATGCCAAGCGCCAGGTTCGCGGTTCCCAGCCACCAGCTCAGCACCGCCAGGGTGGGGTGCGTGGTGGCGGCCCGCAAGGCCAGCAGTCCCAGGGCCAGAAGCAGGCTCACCACCGGCCCGATGATGGCCAGCTTGAATTCCCCGTAACGCTTTCCGTGGGGCATCTCGTCCATTTCGGAGACCCCACCCAGCATCATCAGGGTCACCGAACGGACTTTCACGCCCAGCGCCTGCGCGACCAGCACGTGTCCATACTCGTGGATGGCCACCGAGGCCATGAGACCCACCGCGAAGACGATGCCCCAGCTCAGCGGGGTGCCGCCCAGGCTTGCCGGGTCGACACCGCTGCGCAGCGCGACCTGCGGGAACTGGAGCGAGGCGATGAGCACCACATACGCCATGAGGATCAGCAGGCTGGGGTGGAGCCTGAGCTCGACGCCACGGATCTTCACCAGGGGAATTCCGCTGCCTGGTTTTCCGAACATGGTGATCAGGACTGCAAGACTGGAACCCGGCGATAAAGCCGCAGGCGATCCTCGAAACCGGGCCAGGTCGGAATCGCCAGCTCGCGGGTGAGCTCGAAATGCCGCTCGAGCAGGTCCCAGAGTGCGGCGTCGCCCGTGCGGCCCCGGACCTCGCCGACCACGGCTACCCGCCCGGGCGCGAGGTTCTGCAGGGCAAGGCGGGCCATGGGTTGGTCGAGCGGTGGCCAGCACATGAAAAGCCCGCGTCCGTTCGAGGCAGGCAGCGTGGCCTCGTCGCCGAGCAGGACCTGGCTCCAGCTGGGCGGCTGCGCGGGTTCACGATCCAGCGCCACGACATCGCCGCCCGCTTGCCGAAGCAGCCAGGCCCAATAGCCGCTTCCCGCTCCGAGCTCGATCCAGGGGCCAGCCTCGACCAGCGCCTGGATGGCCGGCGCGTCGGGCACTGCCCATGAAAAAGCCCAGATCAGCCGCTTCCTTGCCCGGAGTCGCAGCTCGTCCGGCAGGGCCTCCAGGTCGCGAAACAGGTCGAGGTAGGGATTAAGCAGCGGCGGTGGCGAAGGGCTCATCGGGGCAGCTGGAAAAGCTGGTCCAGGATGCCGAGCGAGTACTGGCTTGCGACCTCGCGGACGAACCTGGGAAAGTCCAGGGGCGCTGACTCGTTTCCTCCGTCCGAGATGGTCCGGACCAGGGAGAAGGGTACGCCGTACTCGTGGCAAACCTGGGCGACGGCGGCTCCTTCCATCTCGACGCAGGCCACGTCAGGGAGGCGCTCCAGGAGCTCACCGATGGCCGCCTGCTCGCGGAAGAACTGGTC